>NZ_CEXQWX010000050.1:15501-36835 GCF_982718395.1 Carboxylicivirga sp. | reverse complement strand
TGACTTCACATTAAACTTTGTTCCCAGCACTTCTACCGAAACATCATTAGTTAATTCAACTATAAAGGGCCGTTTGGCATCTTTTGCAACCTCACAATAGGCTTCCCCTTCTAAATATACCTTCCTTAATTCGCTTCCAAACTGAACTGGGTATCTGAGCTTTGACTTGGAGTTAAGCCAGATAATACTACCATCATCAAGTTGCAGGTTAAACTCGCCTCCTGCTGGTACAACTAAAGTGTTATATTTATCGACTTCTTTTAGAACTGTAGACTTTATTGGTGAATACTTTATTAAATTATCACTTGTGATGATTTTTGTTGAATTATATTCGTTAATGGTTGTATCGCTTATTTGTTCCAGATTCACGTTGGAACCATCACTCAAAATAAGTATAGCCCTGGCACTACCTGGCTTAATAACTTGTTCTTCTTCCACGTAAAAATCATTAAGCACCAAATGGGTTAATGCTGAAACCATAATCAGAATTGAAGCTGCAACGGAAATCCACCTTTTAATATAAATATCACGACGCATAAACCTTTGTTTAAAAGTCTTCCATGCTTTTTCACTATCTAATTGGTTATAAATATTTGAATGGTAGACGGACGAGGAGCTGATCTTCTCATAAATCGCTTTGTTTTTTTTGTTTTGCAACCAATCTTCAACGTCTTTTGCCTCTTCATCATTTGTCTCTTTTATCAATGATTTTGCAACCATTCGAGCCATTCGATGACATTCTTGTATAATATCCATGATTCTGATGTTTCTATATAGGTAACCCATAAGTTTTTAATTTCGGTGACAAGCAAACTGAAAAAAAATAGATTTCTTTAAAAGAAAGAATTACTCTACAGGAATAAATTAGTATTCTATTAGATACTCATCTAACTCTTTATCTGAAATCCAAAACTCTTATTAAATAGATTATACAGTTAGTCTGTATAAATATTTAATTTATATCGATAAAGAATAGCCCAATATAGCTTTCTTACGGTTAGGTTTAATTCAAAATGTAAAATTCTATAACGTACTAAGCAAAGTGACTAAGAACAAATGATCTTTTAATTTATTATTTAAATCCTTTAATGCTCTTAATTTATGTGTCTTTATCGTATTCAATGAAAGGTTAGTTTTTTCGGCTATCTCAGGCAAGGTATAGCCTTGAAGTATGAAGTCTATAACTTCTTTTTGTCTATCAGGCAAACTATTTATTGCATCATAAAGCAATCGATTTACCTCCTCTTCGATAAGCAGATCTTTAAACTCTTCTTCAGAATTCCCTTTATCTGCAAGTATACGATCCCGATTTTTAAGATCGCGCTTTATATTTATTGTTTTATTTCTAACTGAAGTATATAGAAAACTGATTAATTTATTTCCATTCTCAAATTGCTTTCTTCGCTGCCATACTTTGTTAAAGATCTCCTGAACAACGTCTTCAGCTTGCATCACTTCAATAGATTGTCGAACTGCAAATGATACCAATGTAGGATACAATTTGTTAAAAATATTCTTTAGGGCCTTTTCACTGCCGTTTTTAAAACCAGTAAAATCTTTTGTATTAATTTCCATTGGAGTGTTTGGTTGTTTGTCATTGCTCCCCAAAAATAGAAATTATTAACAAATCTTCACACTAATTCACTAAGCTTTAATTCACTAACGCTTACATATTAAGAATTACAGAATACAGACCAGCAACAAAACGCATATTCAAAAACTAAAAAGAGCGTCATTTAAGATACCTGTATACCTAAATTTCTATCCATTAAAGTTATTAATGACATCCTAAATCAATTTAACTAATTATTTGGTGTGAATAATTGTTTACATCAACTATTTAGATAGCATCTATTTATGGTTTTAAAACCTTAGTTAACGCAGCCAGTACGGTATTTCATCCAAATTTTCATTCCATTTTTTAGCCCGTTGACTGTAAGCATTGAACTGCTTACTCTGCTCCGTTGGTTTAAAAATATCTTGTGGTAAGTGCGCTCTATATTCCTTGATCACTTTTTCGTATTTTGGGTTATCAGCAAGATTAGTATTTTCGTTGAAATCGTTTTGGCCGTCATACAATTCTTCTGTACCATCATAATAACGGATATAGTGCCAACGTTCGCCCCTGATAGAATGACTGCCGTATGAGTATGAAGTAATGGCTGGTATTGTTCGTTTTATCTTAACATCTTTCAACTGCGGAACAAGACTCACTCCATCAAAGCTATTCTTACTATTTAATTGACACAATTGATTTAATGTCGGATAAATATCCAATAAGCTGGCAGGCTGGTGACACACCTCTCCTACCGGGGTCACTCCAGGAACCACCCATATCATTGGACTATTAGTCGACTCCTGCCATAGTGTATTCTTACGCCAGCTGCGTTTCTCACCTAAGTGTTGTCCATGATCTGACCATAAAACGATAATCGTGTTATTGGCATACTTGCTCTTCTCCAAAGCATCTATCAAACGTCCAACCTGATCATCTAAAAAGCTTACGCATGCCATATAACCCTGTACAAGTTGCTTCCTATATTCCGGACCAAGTTCACGCACCACCTTTTCATTACTTGGTTCAAAAGCACCATAAGCCATTGCCTTACCGTAGGCTGGTATGTCCTCCATTTCACCTTCAACTTCTTCAGGAACTTTTATTTTGTCGATAGGATACATATCAAAATACTCTTGCGGCGCTGTATATGGTACATGTGGACGCACAAATCCTACTCCAAGCATAAACGGTTTGTTATAATTGTGATTTAAGCGTTCGATCGCCCATTCTGCAGTTATTTCATCGGGCATTTTTCCAAAGGGAAGATCATTGCGATCAATTGGCCCGGCACATAAAGAATGTCCTTTATAAGTTGGATTATACTTCTTAATTGGAGAACCTCCTTTGGGGAAAGGGTAAAAATCAATACCATTATATCCATCACCATCCCTGAGTAATTCATTACTTGCACAAAAATTCCTGATTAAACGTTCATCCCATAATTTTTGCCCAGGATGTATTTCTTCAATGTGATGACAAGCATGACCTTCTATTTTTCCACACCCCATTGTATGGTATCCGTTCATACGAAATAAAGCCGGAAGTGCGATAGCTTGTTGCCATAATTCTTTATTAGCAACACCACTGGTATTTGAATAGCAGCCTGTACTAACAGCACTCAAACCTGTCATCACACCCAGACGTGAAGGCGTACAAACGGGAACATTTGCATGATTATTTGCAAAATAAACTCCTTTGGCTGCCAATCGATCAAGGTTTGGTGTTTTAATGTCAATATTACCCTTGTCTTCAACGATCCCAATCCAATCATTCAAATCATCAACTGAGATAAATAAAACATTTGGTTTAGAATTTTCCTTTTCTTGTTTATTTTCCTCTATTCCACAAGCCACAAGAGTAATAGCCATTGCAAAATATATAGCTAAAAAACCTGGTTTTATTTTATTCATAATCATTGCCATATTCTATTTAGAATTAACCGTAGGGTTTATTTTATTTGGAGCTTCATATACTTGCTGTAAAAGTAATCTTCCCTGTATTTAATGACGGTCATAATTGTACAATTTTGGTCAAATTCATCCAGAATAATCTTCAAATAACAATACCAACGTCAATAATGAAGCCATATTCTCATATAATGACCTTTCATTTTATTTACAAATAAGACTTCCCAAAGAACCGAATACAATTCCAATTATATGAGCAATGTATTTTTGTACCCTTTTCGACAGACAAAAAGACTATACTTGAAAAATTTGTAGGTGCTTGCGTGATCAATGTAACAATTGCAAAAACTAAAAAAATGTATTACAAATATATTGGACATAAGTAGGAAAAACCACTCCATAATGAAGAGTAGTTTTGATATTGTTGGTAGTGGTTATTACTGCGCAATTACACCATCTTCATCCCAAAGATCCTTCCAAGTGGTAGCACCTTCCCAAAGGAAAACCTGGCCTTTTACCAAACGAGAACCACACTCACAACTTTTTATCGAAGCAAATTCTTCATCAGTTAATGAATCCTTAAAAGATGCCTCAAGATTTCCTAAATATTTATGTGGATGAATTGAAAATGGAATGGTTATCTGACCATTTTTAATAGCCCACATAATACAGACAACGGCCGGATGAATCCCCCTTGCATCAGCAATGGCTTTAATTTCAGGTAACTCAATATCAATGGCATCACCTTTCGCTTTATCTCTTTCCGGACGATTAGGTGAACCAATTGGCATGTAACCAATAGGTTGTATATCTTTTTCGAGGCAGTAATCATATAACCCTTGCTGCTGAAAACTGGGATGCATTTCCATTTCGTTAACAGCGGGAAGAATACGCATTAACGACAATGTTCTTTCAAACTTCGGAATTGTCATATTCGACGTACCAATATTACGTACTTTACCTGCCTCAGCAAGCGCTTCCATTTGTTTCCAGGTGTTCATAAAATCCTCCACAATAAAAGGTTTAGAATCCGGATTACGTGCATCACCATCACAACCAGGTGCATGATAATTTGGGAAAGGCCAGTGAACAAGGTACATATCTAAATAATCGAGCTGAAGATCGTCTAAACTTTCCTGACATGCTTTCTCTACTTCATGATGACGATCATTCCATACTTTACCAGTGATAAACAATTCCTTGCGAGTACACACACCTTCTTCAATTACCTCTTTAATGGCTTTGCCAATTTCTTTCTCGTTTCCATAAACTGCCGCACAATCAATATGACGATATCCTAAACGAATAGCATCCTTTACTGCATTGCCAACTTGCTTATGTGTAAAACGGTCTGAACCGAAGGTTCCCAAACCAATAATGGGAATATTATCACCAGTACGGAGTACCTTGTATGGTACATCGGCCGGATTGACAGCTGTATATTGTTTTGTTATTTCTGACATTTTAATAAAGCTTATTGCTATTAGCTCATACCAATAGCTTAGTTTACATTTCAATTATCTAATTTCCTCGTCGTAAACAACGGCTACTTTACCACATTTACCACCATTCATTAGTTCGTAGGCTTTATCGGCATCTTTTAATTCAAAACGATGCTGTACCAATACCTCAGGGTGAAGATTCCAACGAACTAATAGCTCTATTAACTCTTCCATCCTCCATGAATTGGTTACCCACGATCCATGAATTGATATCTGATCGTGAATGATATCTGGTGACGGATTAAATTCAACAGTTCCTCCTTCTCCAATCATTACGTTTTTACCCCATTTGCGAGTAGCACGGATAGCTAATTGACGACCATGTGTGTTACCTGAACAGTCAACTGTCTTTTCGAAACCTTCGCCTGAGTGAGTTTCTGCCACTACTTTATCTAAAGTATCAGAGCCAGCTACGTAAACAGCATCTGCTAAACCTAATTCTTTAGCGATATCGCAACGTTCTTGAACCGTATCAACACCTACTACTTTATTTGCTCCTAATGCTTTAGCCAACATTAACGCTGCCAACCCTACAGGACCAAGACCTACAACTAAAACAGCATCTTTACCAGATATACCAATCTTTTCCAGTCCTTCGTATACTGTGCCGAAACCACAAGCCACTTGAGCACCATCTGTATAGGTTAATTCATCTGGTAAGAGTATACAATCTTTTTCATCTGCCAAGATGTACTCTGCCATACCACCATCGCGCTGCCAACCATATGCCTCACGTGCATCACTTGTACATGAAATCATATAACCACGACGACAATCGTTACAAACTCCACACCCCGATATGTGATAAAGAACAACACGATCTCCTTCCTTAAACCTCTTCATATCAGTACCACACTGTACAATCTGTCCACATGGCTCATGTCCAGCAACTTTATTTTGGTAAGCCTCAGGACCTTTACCAAGGTGCTCGCGATAAATGGCACGGATGTCACTACCGCATATAGTAGAAGACTTCGTTTTTACTAAAACCTGACCGGGACTAGGAGTCGGAACCGGTACTTCTTTAAATTCAACTGTACTGTTACCAGGAAGGTAAGCTGCTAACATGGTTTTTTTTGCTTCTGACATAATTTCTAATGTTTAGAAAATAAGTGAATATTTTTAAAATATTAAAATGGATTAAGGTGAGTGACCTTACCATAATTAAATAAATTTCAATAATTTAACGTTTAAAACTAACTTGCGTAAAAAAATTGATTACACTCTCAAATTCAAAACCTCATTCAATATGAGTGAAATAGCTCCTTTAACAGCTGCCTCATCACCTAATTGACTTTGTAGTAATTCAATATCACGATTAGGTTGCTGTATTATCTCTCGATGAAAAGCAGTCCTTATTCGCTCTGTAAAGAACGAACCTGAATTCATTACTTTCCCTCCTAATACAATCGCTGCCGGATTAAACATGTTAGCTACTGAAGCAATGGCAGTTCCAAGATAATCGGCCGCTTGATTAAATAAAAACAGGGCTAACTCATCTTCTTTGCGAGCTAACGCTGATATTGTCTGAGCAGAAATCTTTTTTAAGTTATTAAGACCTGAATCCGGATAAAACTTCAACTTTTCTAAAGCTATCTCCGCGATTCCCCTTCCTGAAGAGTAACACTCCAAACAATCCATCTTTCCACATGAGCATTTTAATCCTCCTGCAACAGCTACATTGATCCTGTTATGTCCAATCTCTCCAGACATTCCATCAAAACCATAAAAGGCCTGACCATTCACGATTATTCCCGAGCCAATGCCATAACCAACATTTATAAATATAAAGTCCTTACATCTTTCACCAATGCCATACATTAATTCTCCCTGCGCCATTACGCGCGAAACATTATCTACTATAACAGGAACATTAAAATGCTCAATAAGAGGCTTCTTTATGTCGACGTTTTTCCATTTGAAATTAGGAGAATATTCGATTATGTCTGTCTTTTTATTTATGAATCCGGCAGCTGCAACACCAATGCCCCTTAACTTAGAGACATCTACTCCAGACTTTAAAATCAACTTCTCTACCAGGTTAATGACACGCCTCATATCTGAATCAAAACTATCTGTTGCTTCAGTTTTAACATCTGACGATACCAATACATCTCCGTTGAGATTGGCAAGAACAGAATAAATATGTGTTCGTCCCCAATCTATACCAATGACATAACTTGCTTCTCCGTTGAACTGAACAATAACAGGCGGTCGTCCACCCTTTGACTCTCCAATACCAACTTGTGAGGCCAACTTCTCTTTGTTTATCAAGCTATCTACAATACGAGTTATAGTAGGTGCACTTAAACCAGTTTGTTTTACAATCTCAGCCCTTGACATCTCGCCACTCTCTCGGATGAGATTTAATACTTTAATCTTATTCAAGCGATTAATATACTCTGCACTGCCTTTTGGATAATTTGAATTCATGCCACATCAATACTTTCTAACGTTACGAAACTATATACTATTTTCCAAATTATCAAATGTAACGTTGACTTTTTCATTAACATTGATATGACGGTTAAAAATATAAAACACTGATTCTTAACTCGTATACACGAAATTGGCAATTACTAACGATAAATAGGTAGCTACAATTTAAAGCACCTAGCTTCTGAGTTATTAATGGTTACTCCCAAGCATAAAGAGCAAAAGGGGGAACAATTCAATACTGGTTTATTAAATCATAAAATTCTTTTCAACGTACTGCTGAAATTTCTCACGGTACATTTTACTAACGGGAACAATTACATTGCCATCGAACTTGATGTCACTGCCTTCTATCTCTGTTATTTTACTAAGGTTAACGATGTATGATTTATGCACACGCATAAATTTATCCAAGGGCAGTTGTTCCTGGAGTGATTTTAAACTTAAAAGCGACATGATGGGTTTGGCATTTTCCCGATGAATACGTACATATTCACTCATACCCTCGATATATCTGATGGTATTTAATTCAATACGTACAATTTTATATTCTGATTTAATAAACAGAAACTGTTCATCAGCTTTTATGCTTTTCATTTCTTTGTTGGCATAAATCCACTTCTTTGCCTTCTGAACGGCTTTAATAAATTCCGGATAATCAACAGGTTTTAATAGGTAATCGACAGCATCCACCTTAAATCCTTCTACAGCATATTGGTCGTATGCTGTTGTAAAGATGACTGTGGGTTTATAATCCAATTTTTTAACCAGTTCAATACCTGATATATCAGGCATTTGAATATCAACAAAAATCAGGTCAACCCTATTTTCAGAAAGGTAATCAATGGCTTTAACCGGATTCACGAAAGTGCTTTTCAGTGATAGAAAATCTGTTTTTTCAATATGCTCTGCAATCACGTTAATGGCTAACGGTTCATCGTCTATTATTACACATTCTAAGTTCATTTTAAAGGAATTTTAAGTTCGACAATGAATGTTTTACCATCGTTATTGATTACTAAACTATAACTGTTTGGAAACAATAAATCCAGCCGCTCCCTGCTGTTTTGCAAGCCAATGCCACTAAACTCATTATTTTGGCCATTTGACTGATTGATGCTGTTTTTGCAGGTAAATTTCAGCGTATTACCAGCAATTTCGAAAGCTGTATGGACAAAACTTTTTTGCTGATAACTGATCCCATACTTAAAGGCATTTTCCAGAAATGATATATATAACAAGGATGGAATTTCAACATCATCATAATTATCCGGGATATCAAATTTAATCTCCACATTATCATCGTACCGGAGCTTCATTAGATTTATGAAGTTTTCAATAAACCCAAACTCTTTGCTTAACAGGACATTTCCTGTTTTATTTTCGTACAATAAAAAACGCATCAGCTTCGAAAGCCTCATTACCGCAGTTCTGGGTAATTCATTTTCGCTTCCTATCAGTGAATAAATGTTGTTCAGAGTATTCATGAAAAAGTGAGGGTTAATCTGATGCTGAAGCATATTCAATTGCACCTGCGCATTTTCATTTTCCAGACGAATTTTATCCTGTTCGTTCTTATAATAATGTTTCGAATATATTAATCCGGTATCTACTACCACAACCATCAAAGAAAGAAACAACAGGTTAGCATAGGGAGGGATAGCAGGCTTTGGTTCTGACGCCTTTCCTTCCCTTTTACCACGACGTTGTTGTTCTTTCTGCTTATTATCATCAAATCGAAGAGGGCGTTCGTGATCATTTGTCTTCTGTACTGTATTATGAATATTTTCTTTGGGCCTTGGTGGCTTATTATCACGCTTCCTATCACGCGGTACTTGGTCGTTCTGATCGTAATTACCCTTTGTGGGACGATTGCTTTGCTGCTCACCTTCTTTCCGAGGAGGTTTCTGTTGCTGTTCTTCTGGCTTTGGAGAACGATTGCTTCCTTCGTCACCTGATCGTGGAGGACGTTGATCGTGTCCTTCTCCCGGGCATGGGGGGCGATTATCCTCATTATCACGACGTGGAGGCGGCTTCCTGCCGTTTTTCTCATCACGACGCGGAGGATGTTTCCTTTCCAGTTCTCCCGATTTAGTCTGCTGGTTTACCTGTTTTTCTTTATTCTTTGTTTGAAAACCGAACTGAATCTGTCCTGGAGTCACGACCGACGCCAACATAAAATTGGGTTGAAAAGTGGAGAGCGATTTCTTTCCCGAAGATACTCCCTGCGACCTCTTATTTATTTTTTTGGTTTGCTCGTATGAATAATAACTTAGAGTAATTATACTGATTAATGCAACTACACTTGCTAAATAAGTCATATGCTTCTTCTTAAGAAGCAGTTTGGGAACAAGAATCCAATGGTTTATAACAAACAAAGGAATGAGCAAGATGTAATCCAACCATATTTTACTAATCTTCTCCCACTCTGCATCAATATTACCTCGTACAAAAATTACCGGTAATGCAAAAAGAAGGGTTAGTAAAAACACTAACAGTAACCAATCTATATTTCGTACGAGCCAATTTGTTTTGAACATATAAGCAGAAACTTAAAAGCTTTCAATTCCTTGAAAGCTTTTGAAGATACATATTTTACTTAAATAAAAAGTCGGTATTGCTGATTTCAGGCATTGCAATGGGTTCGGAATATAAAAAGGCACCAACCGGGTCAACATATCCAAGTCCATCACCTAAGGCCAATATCTGTGCTTTTTGATCTTCACTTAATGATTGATAAACTTCTGAGAAACACGTGGCATACAGGTAAATTATTTCACCATCATATTCGCCATAAGCTTCCGACAGGTTCATCACAGCTGATTCATCAGCTATATCATCATCTAAAAACTTGCGTAATTCAATGGCCATGGCTTCCCTTGTATCAACCAGTGATAGGAGGGCTGTTTTTTGCTCCGTAACAAGCTGTGTAAATTTAGCATACTGGTCATCATTTAAGATATTAAAGAAGTTTTTACCCGCATTTGCTGTTAACTGTTCATCAATGGTATAATTGGGATTACCCATAGCCGGCCAGTCTTTTAAGTAAAATGAACCAAAGTATGTTCCCTGTCTTTCAGGACAAAAATAGACATCAGCTGTAACCGAACCTGCATACCAGGTATATATTTCACTTGCGTAAGTCATCACTGCAACATTCACGTCCTTATCCAATCCTTTACCTTTCAATTGATCGTCAATGTTTGATGGCCAGTTGCCAACACCTTCCAATTCATACAGGGCTTTAATAGCTAGCTTTTGTTCTGTTGAAAGCGAACTAATCACCTCACCGAATAATTCTGCGCGTTTGTAACTTATTTCGCCGTCAATCTGATATAATTCGGCCGAATACTGCTGAATGGCATTCTTATCCAAACCCGTTGTTCCAGCAGGTAAATCACTCTCCAACAATCTGCGAAATGCTTTACACAAAGGGAAACGTTTGTAGGCATATTCGTTGATCAAATCTATTTGTTCATGTGCCCCGTCAATAAATATCTGGATCTGTTCCTCGGTCAGAATATTTAAAATATTGTTAGCAATAAGGGTTACAAAACTGGTGTTGTGTCCTAAATTAGTCTGGTCATTATCCCTGAAGTATTGAAAACCATTATAATCAGCCACCTTGCCTGGAGGTAAAAAAGTCTGTGCCCCCAAATCACCAACCATAAACCCCAGGGCATCAAATGCAATGGTATTTCTCTGAGCCTCGTCTGATACTGTTTGCTCTGAATTGTAACGAGGATTGGTAAAGGGCTCGCCTGTAATTTCTGTATCTGCAACATCTTCGGGAACTAGTTCTTCATCATCGTCGTTTGAACAGGCAACCTGGGTTACCATTAACAATCCTAATAATGCCAATGCTGCAACCATTCGCATTTTATTTACAGCTAATATTTCCATTGTTGTTTTCATGATTATAAGATTTAAGTTTTAACAATAAAGTGCTCTCTTTTAGTTTCTTGATAGTAAATGTACCTGAATAAACAGTGCGATTTTTAATGAATCAGTGACATGACCGAATGAATCAGTGAATGACAATCTTTATTCAGTAAGTGTTTTTTTGAATACACTATTATGGGTAGTGATAAATATGGTTTTCTCTTCTTCATCAAGCACATGAACGTTGGTAATAGTGCCTTCCACTTCGATTGTACCTGTTAGTTGCGAAGCCGCGTTAAAGATGTACACATGCTTACCGGCTGCATAAATATTTTCTTCTGCATCAATGCTTAAACCATCAGCTTGAATTTCTGCGAAAACCCGTTTATTGGCAAAGGTTCCATTGGGCATTATCGAATAGCTATATATTTGGGATGCCCCGTAATCAGCGATATATATTTCAGTCCCGGCATGATTACCAATGATGCCATTGGGTTTAAGCAAGTCGTCTGTTACTTTCAATATCTCATTAGTTGAAGCCAAAATACAATATACATGCTCTCCATCTTGTGTTTGTGTGCCATTGAATATAGGGTCGGTGAAGTAAATATTGCCGTTTGGAGCAACCCATACATCATTGGGTTGATTAAAGGGCTTACCGTTATAAGTATCTGCCAAAATGCTCTCTTGATCATTGCTATTGGTAAGTGTGATGCGTTTGTTATCGCCCTCGCAAACAATTAAGTTCCCTGAGTTGTCGAAATAGAGGCCATTGGCGCCACCTGAGTTTTCTTTCAATACCTGCAATCCATTTGTATTGTCCCAGGTATAAATAAGGTTTGCTTCAATATCAGAGAAGTAAAGCATTCCGTTGGAATAGGCAGGACCTTCTGCAAACTTCAGATTGTTTGCTATTTCGGTTAATTCCAGGTTACCTGGAAACAATTCCTCTTCTTTCTCGCAGGCCATACATACTATAATCAGCATACAGGCCATCATGTATTTTATAGTTTCTGCGATCATCGTTAATTGATTTGACGTGAATATTGTACAGTTAAGCTTGTTGAATCGAGGGTAATAGCTTCCAGTTCATTCATTATAAAGCCATAATCAACTTCTGTTAATGGAATATCTATTTCAAGCACTGAAGAAAGTGCGTATAAGGTAAAGATATATGTCTTTTCGCCAGGTCCCTGTGAACAAGGAGGTGCATATTCACATAAACCGTTAACCGTATTTGTTCCCAAATTGCCAATACCTGAAACATTACCAAGCAATTCAATGACATCTGCCGGAATATTATACAAAATCCAATAGCAATGAATATCTTCCGGTGCCTCGTGTGACATGATAAGTGTAAATGACTGAACATCCCCCGGCGGATTCTCCCACTCCAGTGGCAAGATAATACCTTCTCCATCGCAAGTGTAGCGTGAAGGTAACATGTTATCATCACCTATTTCCGAACTTAATAATGCAAATGCTTTCTCTTCTTCAATTATTGGTTCGTCATCTCCGGCACTGCAAGCAAAGCCGACTGGAATCATCAGGATGATAGCCCAGATCCATATTATCATTTTCGATTTCCTGTTCATAGTTGTTCTGTTTTAAATGCTGATTTAAAATTATGTGTAAATCACATTGCTTTTTTTGAGAATCAACGCACGCAGGAGTCAAATCAGTGAAAGTAACAATGTAATCAGTGAAAGTAAAAGTTGGAATAACGTTAAACGTGCTAAGTGAATTCAATTGAACATCACAATAGCCTCAACCTTAATATCAATTCAGATTCAAGACTTAACTCATGGTTAAGAATCAATTATGTCTTACCTAAAAAAATGATCGAAAGTGACTCTCTTACCTGACGAATAATTTTTCTTCAATCACATTGAATAAAGATTGGTTGAAATAAAGCCTATTCCTATTTGAAGCTTTAAATACCTATATTTTCACTCCTAACATCAAGATATCATCTGTTTGATCAATACTTCCTTTCCATTCGACCAAGGCATCATTAATCATCTGTTCCTGCACGGATATTTTGTGCACTGATACATCGAGAAACAGTTGCTTTAGGCGCTTTATGGTAAATTTCTTTTCATGTTCTCCTCCGAACTGATCCTGAAAACCATCCGAATACATATACAAACAATCTCCTTCTTGCAGAATTAATTCGTGTTGAGTAAAGTGTGAATCATTATGATGCGATATTCCCAGTGTTTGCCTTACAGGTTTAATAAAATTGAGCTCTCCCTGCCGAATATGAACCAATGGATGGTAAGCCCCCGCATATTGTAGTTGTTTAGATGTTTTATCATAACTGCATACAGCCATATTGATACTATCATAGGCAAGCGATTCTTCAGCCGTCTGCCTTAAAGAACGGATAATACTACGCCGCATTTCATTTAATATTCTATCTGGCCTTGTTATATTATTTTCAAGAATAATGGAGTTTAATAATGAAATTCCTAATACGCTCATAAATGCACCTGGTACTCCGTGGCCAGTAGAATCAGCAACAATAAAGATAGTTTTATCACCTTTTTCCGCTGCCCAATAAAAATCACCACTGACTATATCGCGAGGCTTATTGATAATAAAACAGTCTGGAAGCAATCTAGTCACATCTGACAATGGTGTAACAATAGCTTGCTGGATATGACTGGCATATTCAATACTGGCAGTTATATCTTTATTGGTTTCTTTAATTAAGTTACTTTGTTTTTCTATTTGCTCTTTTTGAGCAACAATCTCAGCTGTCCGTTCATTTACTTTATCTTCAAGCTCCCTATTTTTTTTCTTTATAGTCTCTTTTTGTCCATAAATGGCAAACACAACTATAATGAAAACCAGACTAATTACCCCAACATAAAACCAAGGAGATTTCCAAATTGGTGGTGCAATGATTATTTTAAGACTTATCTGATTTGCCGACTCAACACCATCACCATCAATTGCTTTAATGATCAAATTGTATTTACCGGTGGTCAAATGAGGATATTTAATACTTGTCTCGTGTGTAACCTGAGAATGTGAATCATATCCATCCAGCAGATATTCATACCTCATTAAGTCAGGTTCTTTTAAGCCAACCCCTAAATAGCTAATTTCAAACTTGTAACTACCAGGTGTAAGAGTGATTTTATCTCTTTTGCTAATTGGCTGATCATCAATTCTCAGATCAGTGATATTCAATATTGGAGCTATCGATTTATCAGTAATTCTATGGTCATTGATTTTGAGAATTCCCTTATTAAAACCCATAAATACAGAATGCTTATTGTCGGAACAAGCTTTATTTACTGTAAAATGATACTTCTCATCAATATCAAAAGTCTTATCTATGGCTTTTGCATGAAACTTCTTCGTATTCACTTCACTGATACCTCCTCTATGTCCAACCCATATCGACTCTTTTCCATCACTAGTAAGCGAATAACAATAATTGGAGAACAAGCCATTTTCTGTTGTCAAATGAATAAGCTGAGAAGCTTCAATTTTAAAAATTCCGTTTCCTAGTGTACCCACCCAAATGTTGCCTTCTGCATCTTCTGTAATGGCATTAAGAACAAACTGAAGATTAGCTGTTGGGAAAGGTATCTTACGAATTTCTCCGTTCTCAATTACAGAAAGAGTATTACAAGATGTGGAGATCCATGTTCGATCTTTTGTATCCTGATAAATAAACCTCACAAAATTATTTGGTAACCCACCTTGACTTATGGAATACCAAATATGAGCATTATCTTTCATACTAATTTTGCACGCTCCCTTTCGGGTTCCAACCCATACCTGATTGTGATTCCCGGATATCGTTGTTATGGAATTTTCAAGTTTTCCTGTATGTATCAGAAATTTCTCGGCTGAATTAGTAAGCTTGTTAAAGCGATAAACACCTTCTTGTTTATATCCTAACCAAACATACTTTTCTTGATGAAAAAGAGCTGTAATTTTATCTTTTGGCAAACCTTCTGCATTTGATTCTGTCAGCTCACCTGTTAACTGGTTAACTTTTAGTAATCCTTTATCAGTACCAAGCCAATAGTTCTTCTCATCACAATCCATAGCTTGAACTGCGTTTCCAATCACATCTTTTTTAAACAGATGGTAAGAATAATTTTTTACCAGGATTTTACTCAGTCCGCCCCCATAATTACCTGACCAGATAATCCCTTCTCTATCCTGAAAAATAGTTTTCACATAGTTTGACGATAGTCCATTTGACTTGGTAAGATGTGACATCAATACAGCCTTGGAAGAATCAGTAACCTGAAATTGAAAGAGTCCCTGTCCAAAAGTAGCAATCCAAAGTTTTCCTTCATTGTCAATGTAAATGCTTTGTACTCCATCCAGTTCATGCTCTGTATCTATTTCAATTTTTTTGACAAGGAAACCAGGTTCGTTTTCATGCACAACGTATATTCCATCACTTTGTGTAGCTATATAATAACATTGTTCTTGTGTGTGCTCAACAATATCAGATATCATCGTTTCCGGTATGCCTTTAACCTTTTGATCAAAAACCATCTCTCCGGCTTTATCAAACCTATTAACTATTAAACCATCATCAGTACCAATAAGCAGTTTCTCATTGTTTGTAAGCTTAATTGTTGATACCGATGCCGCATGTTCCGGGTCTAAAGCGATCGTTTTTGTCTTATTATTCTTAGGTATTGAAATGATACCACTTGAATAAGTGCTGGCAAGAATGGTTTCATCTAGTCCCCACTCAATATCTGTAATCTTGGTTTTATCAGGCATATCAACAGGAAGTTTCGTAAAATGGTTTCCTGAATAAAGTGTTAAACCACCATTCATATGTCCATATAATACACCGTTTTTAGTCTTATGACTGCAGGTTATAAAGTTACCTGACAAAGATTCTGCAATTGTATAGGTGCGAAAACCATAACCGTCGTATCGAGTAAGACCATTACCCGTACCTATCCATAAATAGCCAAAAACATCCTGGTTTATGGTGTAAACATAAGGCTGAGGCAGCAAATCTCCACTTATATAATTTGTGACATGGTGATTCTCAGCACTTGAAAAGTGAGGTATAGCTAATAAACAGAAAAGCAAAAGTTTCCAAGTCATTAGTCCATTATCTTTTACAACCATATGGAGCCTTTTAATCATCAACTTGAATCATTTGTATTTTAGGGTTATAAACAGGAACTCCTCCAATAGGTATAACATAAAATGGTAAAGAAACTCCATACTGATTTTGCACAATGACACATACATTATTATTCTCAACAAGTTGACTTTTATTCTTAATAAACTGGACTTCAATGGATGTATTTTTCTCCTCTTCAGTTATCGGAAATTCCATAACAGACCAATCTCCTTCTGAAGAAACATCGCATAATAAACCATTCTTAGCAACTGAGATAATGCGTATTTCACCATCATTGTCCCAATCAAAATTTAATACTTTAACTGATGTAGCTTTATCATCTACATATGGATATATCTGTGATACGTGTTGATTATCATTAGCCAGTCTGAAGGTATATTCATAGGTAAAAAAGTTACCTCCTTCTACCTCATTATTGCCATTGGGTATGGTGCTCAAAAAATAGCGATAAAGATTACCATCATCGCCCGATACTCCATCAGCAATAATTTTAAATACTCTTCCTCCAAACTTCTCTACATATTCTCCTTCAAATGGATTAAATGGACCGAATGTATACCAGTTATTATCATACTTTACTTCGTTGCCAAAGGTTTTAGAAGCCATTAATATGCCACTTTTATAGTTCTTTTCCGGGTTTATTCCCTGTGCATCTATATTTGACCAGCAGCCATTTCCACCAAATACCATAAATTTAACCTTTGTATCATATTCTCCTTTTGGCTCATCAAACTCACCACCTGTTCCCGGATCAAATATTCGGATATAAAATGGTTCAACCCGGTCGTGGGGCACCAAACAAAAGAATGTCTGACTAAAATCGTCATCGCCCCAATCTGAATCTGAATTTTTACCGAATGTTACCAAAAAAGGTATGTTTTCATCAGGAGCTGGAACAGCTTGGGCTGATAATTGATGACCACAACAATAGAGTCCAAAGAATATGATCAGATACTGAATGATTTTGAACTGGCTTTCTTTTGTGAATGTCAGATATTTTAAAAGCATATTATTGAGGCTTGGTTATTACTATTCGTTTTGTCACACACTCTTTCGTTGCAACTTTATTATTATTTAGACCACTAACACCTAGCTTAACTATGTACTCACCCGGTTTATCAAAGCTGTGTATTGCTCTACCCTCTGACTGTTCAAATCCCTGTCCAAAATCCCAAAAATAGGATTCAACGTCTATGTGAGGTAAATTGGTCATGCTTCCATCAAATACGATGGGTTCATCTAATTGTGCTTCATTAACTGAGTTAATATAGCCTTGTATCCTATTCTTCAGATTAAAGGTATATGGTTCCGGATTATTAATAGTATCACCGCTCTCTGGATTAATCACCCGAAGCACAACTGAGTAATCGCCCTGTTCAGGGAAACAGTATTTTACTTCCTTGCCTGTAAGCTTAATCCCATCTCCAAAATCCCACTCATAAACTACTTTAATCGAATCATTAGTGAATATTCGTTCATCAAAAAACTTAAAACAAAAGGTGTTTTCTTTCTGTTCCTGGCAATTATCAAACTCAATAGCTTTTCTGTGAAAAGCATAAATATCATCATTATTTGCTCTGTTGGACGAAAAAAAACCGGAATTCAAATTATCACAGGTGATCAGAGCAAAATCATCAGCCGGAGAATTAATATTGCCACTTAAATGAACTGGCGTACACCAATGCCCCTCTACTTCCATTGTATAAAAAATGTCTTTTCCTCCTAATCCCTTATGTCCGTCTGACGAAAAGTATAGTTTTCCGTTCTGGGCTATGTAAGGAAAAGATTCGTTAGCATGAGAATTGACTTCGGGACCAAGATTTACAGGTGCCTGCCACTGATTATCAATAAAGTCAGAATAATAAATGTCGAGTTGCCCATAACCGCCAGGCCTGTCAGAACTAAAATATAAGCGTTTCCCATCTGACGTTAAGGATGGAGTAATATTTGAAACTTCAGGACTGTTAAATATAAATGGTTTGTCACAATCGATCCATTTGTCACCATGTCTCTCTGCAAAGAAAAGTCCCATCGGATTTACCTGGTTCTTTGATATGTTGAGAATATTTTTTCGATAAATATTACTTGAGTAGCATAACAGGCTGTCATTATTAATAAAAGTAGCCGGACCGTCATTTAATTGCGATGTCAGCTTTTTGCTAAAAAACTTCACATCTCTTACTTTACTGCTTGTAGCATTGTTGATATAAAACATACTCATAAGCGATTTAGAATCATTCCGGTATGTAATTAAGGATGGATTCTTCCTGTCTGAACAAAAAACAAGGCCATTATTGTAAAAGCTGGGTGCATATTCATGATATTCTGGAAGGCAAAAAGATAATGAATCAATTATAAACTGATCAGATTGTGCTTTCACATGTAGCATCATAAATAACCATAAAACAAAAAAGAGAAACGACATTCTCATTTGTTTTATTTCGATCCTCATATTTTTATCCAAAACATATAACATCATTTTAAAAATCTAATTATCGTGGATTTTTAGCTATCAATTCATAGTTAAACACATACTTGAGTACAATCTCATGCGATCCTCCCAGTTGATTAAGAGCCGGATTGGTTTCGAAACTATATAACCAGGCAACTGTTGCCTGATTATTAATCCAGTAACGAAGCATGCTCGTAACAGTGCCTTCAGTGTTTACCGATACTCCTACACCCAAAGTTTTATAAAAATCAGCTAAAGTGTTAAAGTTAGCTCCCAAACCTGTAGCTGAATTATACCTTAACAAAATCGAAGGAGATATTTTTATATTATCAATTTTTCGGATATCATAAACCAAACTATAAAATACCTGATTGGGAATTGTGTAATTTGATGAGTTATCACTATCTAGATTTATATTCATGTTGTTTGAAAATAAATTCATAAATGACAAGCCTGTTAAAAAGTTTCCAGATCTGTAACTAATACCTATTCCAAAGCGAATTGAGAAAATCGATTCACTGTTGAACGAAATGCTTTCATCATCTGGGTCACTGGCGACAACATCTTGCCAGCCATGTTCTGATTGACTCAAATTAAAAGAGATTCCCAGGGATAAAGTTCCTCTTTTGAATTTAATTCTATAAGCATAACTACCTATAAAGCTAAGGTCCTGTTGAATTCCGTAACCCACCCTGTGCAACTGAAGACCTAACCCAATGCGCTCTGAGTTAAGTGGTGTATGAATAGCCAGAACTTGTGACTCCGGAGCTCCATCAAAACCAATCCACTTTTTCTTTCCTGATAAGGTAATACTCAATGCCTCATCATTCCCTGAAAAGGCTGGGTTGATTACAGCATTACTTGCGATATCATAATCTGTTAATTGAAATTGATCAAATTGGCCAAATACTTTAAGATGAATAAGCAGCATGCCAACCAATATCATAATGACTTTATCTTTTAATAAGTACATAGTTCTTTATTACATGTTGGTTACTGTATTCTATTAAATAATAATAAGTACCTTCTGGTAACGGATCCCCATCCAAACCAATGCCATTCCAATCATTTTTGTAATCAGAATTTTTATATACAACCTTGCCCCGACCATCAAACACAACAAATTGAATTGGTTCAATCTGATCAATCAAATTAACCAGGAAGTATTCATTCTTTCCATCCCCATTTGGAGTAATTATAGTCGGATTAAGAGTTTCTACAATAATACTGACCATATCACTATCACTGCAATATCCGTTTGTTACAGTCCAGCTTAAAATATTCTCACCAATACCGAGATTCGAAATATAGCTGTTAGGCGTATTATCATAGATATCAGCTCTTCCACTAATAATACCCCATTCTCCATTTTCACCGGATTTTAAAGATGCTTCAAGCGTTGTGCTATTTATATTCTTAATAATCTGGTCTTTTCCTGCAAAAGCTGTCGGAATTTCAATAAATTGAATCGTAACAAAGCTATCGTAATCTGCACAACCGCCTGTAGTTTCCGTCCATTTTAAAGTATATGTACCATATTCGCTAACGGTAATTTCAGTATCAGGAGAAGTTATGCTCATAAAGCTAACTGTACCTGTCCCCTCACTTTTACTCCACATACCTGAACCACTCGAAGTGTTAGCATTTAAAGTATAGGATAATCCGCAAGTAATTGCATCCAAGCCAGCATTGGCGTCAGGTTGTTCAGTAAAGATGATGGTCACAGTGGCTGAACTTGAACAACTACCACTGGTTTCTGTCCAGGTAAGTTCATAAACTCCATATTCGCTGACGGTAATGTCTGTACCCGGATCGCTGACACTGGTAAAATCAACCTTACCGTTTCCACTTTTCTTACTCCATAGGCCTGTACCGACGGAAGTTGTGGCATTCAGCCTATAAGACAGTCCGCAGACAGTAGCATCGGTGCCCGCATTGGCTAACGGCGGTTCGGTTAAGGTTATAGTGACGTCAGCACTGCTTGTGCAGCCATTATTGTCTTCTGTCCAGGTAAAGGTGTAGGTGCCATATTCACTGGCAGTAATTTCCGTACCTGGATCACCGACACTGGCAAAGTTAACGTTACCGCTACCGCTTTTCTTGCTCCATGTGCCGGTTCCAACAGAAGATGTCGCATTCAGCGTGTAGGACAATCCGCAGGTAGAAGCATCGGTGCCGGCATTGGCAACAGGCGGTTCGGTAAAGGTGATGACAACGTCTGCACTGCTTGTGCAGCCATTATTATCTTCTGTCCAGGTGAAGGTGTAGGTGCCATATTCACTGACGGTGATCTCTGTACCCGGATCGCTGACACTGCTAAAATTGACGGTACCGGTGCCACTTTTCTTACTCCATATGCCTGTACCGACAGAAGATGTCGCATTCAGCGTGTAGGACAATCCGCAGGTAGAAGCATCGGTGCCGGCATTGGCAACAGGCGGTTCGGTAAAGGTG
>NZ_CEXQWX010000050.1:0-15401 GCF_982718395.1 Carboxylicivirga sp. | reverse complement strand
ATCCGAACTGTTCGTACAGCCATTATTATCTTCAGTCCAGGTGAAGGTGTAAGTGCCATATTCGCTAACTATGATTTCTGTATTGGGATCGGTATTACCTGTTGTATAATCAACTATTCCGGCTCCACTGCTCTTACTCCATGTGCCGGTCCCAACAGAAGATGTGGCGTCCAGCGTGTAAGACAATCCGCAGGTAGAAGCATCCGTGCCGGCATTGGAGATAGGTGCTTCAGTAAAGGTGAGTGTTATGATAGCTGAACTTGAACAACTACCACTGGTTTCTGTCCACGTAAGCTCATAAATTCCATATTCGCTGACGGTGATCTCGGTATCAGGATCGGTATTTCCAGTTTTAAAGTTGACACTACCTTGGCCACTGCTCTTGCTCCAGCTACCTGAACCAATAGAAGGAGTCGCATTCAAGTTGTAAGATAGTCCACAGACATTTGCATCTGAGCCTGCATCTGCAACTGGAGGTTGAGCATCAAAAGTTAGAACCATTTCATCAACATCAGTACAATCACCATTACCTTCCCACCACGATAAAATATAGGTTCCATATTCGTTTACAGTAACCTTTGATTGAGGATCGGTACTATTACTAAAACTTACATTACCGGGACCACTTTTTTTAAACCAGGAACGACTACCCACTGAAGGAATTGCATTTAAAGTATAAGTCAGATCACAGCTACTCGCATCCGGCCCCGCGTTGGCTACAGGTTGCTCATCGACGGTAAGTAGAACTGAATTTGAAAAAACAGAATCGCCACTTACACTTATCACTAAACAGCGATATTTGTTTCGATCAAAATCTACAGGAGTGTTGTTTATGGTTAAATCTTTTGTATTGAAATTACTATAATTAAGAACATCATCTATATCTTCAAATCCACTACCTGTATCAACCTGCCATACATACGTCTCAGCATCTGTCGCTTCAATTGAAAAACCTATATCACTTGAAGAACAAATGGATATATTAGAAGGATGCTTGGTTATAACAGGAACGACAGTGCTGTAGTTAAGATAGTAAGGATAAAGTGGATCAAGTGCCAAATCATTCATATTTCCGTAAGCACAATTAGAATGCGTATATGGATCGGATGGTGCCGTACAATCAAACACCTGATAGTTAAGTTCATTATCAGTTATTTCTGTTGGGTATACAACTTTGGTAAATACCTTTGGTTTTAAATCGTTATGTCTAAATTGATTGGTGTAACCCGAAACATATTTGATTGAGTCTCTAACTATAACATATGAGTCATCTATCAAATGTATATAAGTGGATGGATCAACATTTAGGTTACCATATACTATTAATGTACTCATTGACCCAATACTCATTGTACTTGATTCTATGGTAAAATCTCCGTTAATAATTAGTGTATCCTGATAATTAATGGTAATACTCTTGCTGTTGATAAATAAATCACCCTTTAGTATTACTGTACCCTGAATCACTAAATTATCATCAGGTAAGTTTGAAGAAGGCGGCGTGTTTCCCCACCAGGTATATGAATCGTTCCAATCACCGGTATTATCAGGTCGCGAAGTATGTTGTGCCAAAAGCGCATTAGTAACCAATAACATTAACATCACAATATGGAATGGCAAGCCTTTTCGGATAAAATACATCCCGAACTTATATATTTCGCTATACTCCTTAAGAAACCGGAACCTGGTCATTTTTCTAACAAATAAAACAATTGTTCTCAATACCACATTTACAGTAATAAATGCTACTTGTACCGAAGCTACCATTAAGCCCTACGTGGTTGTACAAGGTTTGGTTGTCTTTTTTTATAAGTGTTCGATTAACATTTATAAATACCTACCAAACTGTTAATTTTGAGCGATTTTAGTTATATCTAAAATCGACATTTCTCGTTTAAACTATCAAACAAAAGTAGCGCAACACGCATTGCACTCCAATTTAAGACAGATTAAGAATATTGAAATGATATTAATAACTGCTACGAGGATATGATATTATGACAAACGTTTTGAATAATTACACGAGAAGCCTCCATCGTGTCATTGATACTTTTCATTTTTCTCATATTATAGTGATTTAGGATTTTGATCGATTGAAAATAGATAACCTGCTACTTTTCAACAATTATTCCGTACATATTTTTATGAAGTAGCCTATTCTTTCGATAAATGCATACATTACAACAATGAATGTGTTGTTTTCTTGGATTTGAAAACTAAAGAAATATGTTCAAAGTGATCTCGTTTGGGCAAATGTGACATTGTTTCAGGTAAATATAAGGGTGCTACATCATATATAGTTCGCTACCAGATTAACTTGATCATTAACTTTAGCCCGTTAAACTTTGTCATTGATCTATGGATTTTCCATTTCAATACCCAAAAGAATTGGTCTCATTTGAGTAAATAATTGGATCTTTGACAACTGATCTTTAATTATATAAACATGATTCCTAAAACATAAAAACTTGATAATTAAAAGGTTGATTAATTATATAGCTGACATAGCCAGCCCCAAACATTATGAACTTTGCATTCATAACCCTAGTGATGGAATCCTTGTATAATAAGGATTCCATAAGGTTAACTACTAGCTGTCTATTAATATAAAGGTGTTATTCTTTATTCTTCTTTTATCCTGACTTTTAAAAAACCACTATTATTACCATAGTAACCATTTAGGTCGTTGGCAAACGCGCATAACTCACCTGATTTAGCAGGTGAATAATTCGTTATTTTATTACCAATAGCAAAGGCATGGTTATCATCAGCGCCAATGCAACCACACAGAGTAAACCAGTTAACGTCCTGACCAATGACACGGCGGAATGGTTCAGCCAACTTGATTGGTGCTTCACGCAATCCCCACCTTATATCATTTCTGGTCCAGCCATCACCATCCAGATCTTTGATGCTACCGTCGCGCCACTTGTATTTATCCAGTTCAATAACCTCTATGGTGTATTTCTTATCCTTATCAAGGTAAATTCCTGTGTGGTTATATTTCAAGTGCGCATAAACACGTGTGACGAGTCCGTTTTGAGTGGGTACTTTAAAGTTACTTTTGCTTTTAAGTTTATGATCTGAAATTCCCCTATATTCAATCTGCGAATCGTCCTGATAAACTAACTTGTATTTTTGATTATACAATGACTTAGGTTTGTAATTCCTGTTTCTGCCTATTCGATCAGCTACC
Organism: Carboxylicivirga sp.; assembly: GCF_982718395.1. NCBI lineage: Bacteria > Pseudomonadati > Bacteroidota > Bacteroidia > Marinilabiliales > Marinilabiliaceae > Carboxylicivirga > Carboxylicivirga sp. The sequence continues at coordinate 12,205 of NZ_CEXQWX010000050.1, read as the reverse complement.
GACCAGTGCACAACAGGTAGTTCATCCGTATCAATTTGGTCATTTTTAATCACACAGCACAAACGGTCGGTTAAAGTTAAATGCGAAATAATCGGCAGTCGCTCTTGCTGGTGGTTAACACCTAATGGATTCGGATCGATTTGCACATCATCGGCATCGATTTCAAGCTTAGAGTCGGCATCAAATATGTGTGTATAATCAATATTCTTTGACGATTTGAACCTGATTTCAAGATCTGGTAGCTCTTCAAACCAGTCTAAAAAGAAGCGTAACGCATTATCGGATAATCCGTCGTAGTAGTAACCACCACCTACATCGCCATGCGCTCCTACAAACCAAACTTCGTAAACACGTTCATCCTTATTCATTAGGGTAGGCTGAAAAGCTTTTCGCTTATCATCAAGCGACACCAGGTGCAATGCTTTCAATACATTGCTTGGTAAGGTATGCCCATGTTCAAAAACCACATCGGTTGAAGGACGGTCTTCTTTCTTAAAGTTAGGTAATCCAATGGACGCAACTGTATCGAAAACACCTTCGATAATGATCGGTCTGTTAACAACCTTGTTGATAATAGCCGCAAAACGCCGTGCCAGAGCAGCACCCCGGCTAAATCCCGTAAGAACTATATAATCAATCTCATCATTGAAATTGTTATTAAAATCTTCCCGGGCCATATTAAGTATTGTGGCTACATCCCTGCTTTCCTTTGCCAGACCAGCATTAAATTTTCGTTGGAAAAAATTACCGTAGGTACCAATACCATTATAATAGAAGGTTTTTGAACCTCCAGGCAAATTGCTTTCACCATTTTCGCCCTTTAGGTTGCCTCCCAATAGCAAATGAAACTTTAGCACATTAGTGATACTGTCATCTTCTACCCTGCCGTCCATGCGCTTGTCCTGCATCGCATCTGCAGGCTCATTATCGGTACCATCGAAATTAAAGAATAGTATTTTCTTCATGTGTCTATATTTTGATTTTTATTTGTCAGACGGAACTCTCACACTTATGCTATTTTGTAATTCATATTGAGGTTACACAAAATGCTTTTTCAAAAATTCTATTCCATTTTTATAGAAAATGGCTTCCACAAAGGCTGCCGGATCAGTAATCAGGTCGCTGGCATAAAGCTCAATAGCATCTTCCAGATGATCCTGCAAGTATTCAAAATCCTCGGCTGTGGGGCAGCAATCAATAGCATTAATCAGACCATCGAAGTCCGAACCAATCACAATATGTTTTCCCGGATCTATGTTGCCATCGATACTTTGTCCCACCTTCATAATGTGCATAATATTATTCAGCAGGTGTAATAAGTGGATGCGTCGATTATCCATACTTCGTTTAGGCCCGTTACCAGCTAACAATCTTGTTTCTTCCTCCTCATGCTGCTGTTCATCCAACTCATCGGCCTGGTTCTCATCATCATCCATTTCTCGGTTCTGAAGTTCAGTCTGTGTCAATGGTGCAATAAATTCGTCCCATTCATCATTGCTGATAAATTCTTTGCTCTTATTATTTTTTGAAAAGCCCAGTACACGTTCGTCCAGTATTAATCCGATTAATCCACCAGATTTGAGGATGGCCACAATGTCTTCATCATACAGGTTAATACTATCAGGATTAAAACTGGTACCATCGATATACCCCTTCTGACGATCGTACTTAACCTTGTAAACAGGGTGGGCCTTCTTTTTACGAATCTTTGCAATTGGTTTATTGTGCCACGAACAACCTGTAACAGCTACATGAGAAGCTATTATAGGTTTATCTTTATATGTTTCGTAAAACTGTTTTCGTGACACCATACTTAAGTGCTTAATATCAATCAGGATAGGTTGTCCGTCCAGTTGATCACTCAGGCAGGTTTGAATCACCTGATGTCCTTTGTCTGTAATTCCATTGCCCCTGGGCAGGAAGGGCTTTTTACCAAGGATTTTAATGGCAAAGGCATGGTTGGCGAATACATTCTGGCTAATGTGTGTCAAAGTTAGATACAATAAACGCAGAGGATTACCATTACGATATTCTTTAAGCTTATTGACAATTATATTGATATCATCTGACTCATTACGTCCATAATATAACCCATGACCTCCTTCAAGCGAGGCAATCAAGTGAAGTGTATCCAAATCATCCGGATCATATTCATCCATTGAGCTAATCCATTTAACACGCTCCCAGGGCTCATCCTTATTAACCGCATGATTAATAACCGAATCAATCTCCTGGTCCAACAAATCGGGGTAACAATACCCCTTTACCTTCCGGGCAATACGTCTGATTTGTCGTTTATCGACATAACGCACAGGTCCGGCAACCGTCTGTACCAATGCACCTTTTAAAAAAGCAGTTTCAATGGCCATGAGACCCACGCAGGCCAGATTGCAATTACCATCAAGCAGTTGATTCATGTTTGACTGTGAATCAAAAATCTTATTCGCAATATTATCTACTTCGTCCCAGGGGCTTAAGCGATGCCTCTCAAGGGTCAACATCGGTTTTAAGGTGGGGTGACAATGTAAATCAAAGGTTTTCATAGTGCTTATTTTAAAATGTATTTATTCTGACTCGCCTTGTAACTGCGTTTTGGAAATTCATCATCTCCATTCAATACCATCTCTATGTCTTTAATTACCGTTGCACTGTTTTTATAGTACCAATGATCTATTAATTTTTCGCGACCAGTTTTCTGATCAGATATTTTGGTACAATCAACAACTGTAACATTATTAGGAATATTAAATGGCTTAACGGGGCCGTTTTTACCCAAACGACTTTCAAAATTCTTTGTGTACTTTGAAATACGCAAGGCATCATCACTTTTGTGTGTATACACATGCAGACGTTCACAAAAATCATTAATATTATAAAGGGGATTGCCTTTTTCAAAGGTGTCATGTTGGATATCGGGTGCAGCCAGAATAATTTCACTAAAAACCTGGCCTAAACCTGAATAATGGCTTTTATTAATGTGATCGACCATCTGCTCAAACACACGGGTTCCCAAACTATGCGCCATTAAATGAATGGCATTCCCACAACGTTTGTCAATTCCAACAACTTCACTGAAGAATTGAAGTAACTTTTGCCAACTCTTGGCTAATGCCTCGCCTGCAAATAAAGCATCAGACCGGTCTGAAGGGTATTGAGTAAGTTTGTTATTAGAAGGCCAGGTAAAACCAACAATTCGTGCAATATTAGAACTTGGATTATCCACATAGTGCTTTTTGAGATGTTTCATATTGTTTATGAAACATTCAAACCCGCAATAGAATCCGTGAATAAAGACCAAAGTATCATTCTTCAGGTCATCACTCTGCATCTCCTCATACAATTTATGAAACCATTCAGCCGATCCTTTTCGATTTTCTGAATTATAATGAATGTCTTCATAGGTTTCCTGTCCATTCTCATCGTATTCTACTGCATCCGGGATAAGCCTGATTTCTTTAGAGTCAACATCTAAATATCCAAAGCGAAGATTCATTGAGGCACCGGCCGAATGGCGGGTATCCACCTTTTCTACACCATTATCTTTAATAATACTGCGATTGGTAAAGAAAAATTGTTCCATTTTACATAGGAATAATCGGTTAATACTCAGTAACAGTGAACTTAGCAAGTTGCATTGTTCCTGTACCTTTTCATTATTGCATTACCGATTAGCAGATAGAGTTAATAAGCAGTGGCTCCGAAGCCTTCATTAAAAAAGTAGTAGTTGAAAATTATGGTTCCCGATTCGTTTACAATAAACCACCTTTAATAATATGCTTACTGACAAGACTTAAAATAAACTCGTAATACAAGAAAGTCAAGTCTTTTATTCCTTTTTATGATGAAGGCTGGTTATCCACAAGCCCTTCTTTTGAAGAATGTACCTTAGAGATTTAAAAATCTGATTGAACGAAGTAAAATCTTAAACACTAATCTGTATTAGATATCATTTAAGAATGATACGAAATGTTTTAAATAAACTATCCATAGTAAGCTCCGAGGTATTGGTCGCCGCAACCGAAATGGCTCCTATGCTTTTAATATTCATGACTGATACCATTGATGATCAGGTACTGTTTTATCAGATACAAAAACACCGGCTACAGTTTTCTCAACCATAGCCGGTGCTTATAAAATCATCTGAAACGATAATTACAATTCTTTGTTATCGCAAGAGTCATTAATGACTTAAATACTCTGATAAATCACTCACTTTTTCTCCATCAGGAGTTACAACCTGTAGTTTTAGGTTTTCGCCCCCTGTTGCTTCAAAATAACTTACCTTAATTGGGTATGTGCCAGCTTTTAGTGCAACGTTTGCCTTTTTATAAGTCATTCCATGGTATCCATCATGATCGATAATAACCTGGTTATTGAGGTATAGTATTGAACCATCATCAGAACCTAAGCTAAGTTTATACAAACCATCTTGTGGAACGGTTACTTTACCCTCAAACACTAACCCAAAATGATCTTCCGGTGCATCATCAGGAATTATGATTCCATCTGCAACAAAAGTTTTTCCTTTCGCCTGTTCTACCTTTTTACAGCTATCAAACTTACCTGCAACCAACTTACCCTTTAAGCCCTTATTTTTGCCAGGTGTTGCAGTTCCTTCCATAAACGTAAGCCTAACCGCCTCAACTTCCAATACATCACTCTTTTCTCCATTCTGATTGATTGCTACCGCCTTAACGGTTAACTCTTTATCAATTACAATGGGGTCAGTATACAATAATGAAGCTTCGGTTGGAGCCGTTCCATCCGTTGTATAGTACAATTGACTACCAATTGCATTATTCTTTAAACTAAGTGTTTCATTATCCAAAAACTCAACTTTTGATGCTGAGGCTGTCGGCATCAATATTTTGTTAAAGTAATTAACACCAAGTAGATCCAAACGTTTAAAGTGATGATTCAGGCGTTCTGCAAAATCATCAAAATTGCGTTTATCGTACTCTAACCAACCTACTTCTGAAACAGCGCAAGCTCTTGGGTAAGCCATGTATTCAACATGGTCGCTGTTAGGCATATATTCGGTCCAAAGGTTACCCTGAACACCGATAATGTATTTTCTTTCTTCCTCTGTTAGTTCCGGCGAGAAAGGATTATATGAATACACCTTATTGAGTGTTAGGAAACCTCCGATAGCCAATGGTTCTTTTTCAGGATTATTCTGATAGTGATCCAAATAGAAGTGTGAATTTGGCGTCATAATCACATTGTGCTTTTGTTTAGCTGCCTCGATTCCACCCTTTATGCCTCTCCACGACATTACGGTTGCATTAGGCGCTAATCCTCCTTCTAGTATCTCATCCCAACCAATAATATCTCTGCCATGACTGTTTAGGAATTTCTCAATACGGCTGATGAAATAGCTTTGCAATTCATGTGCATCTTCACAATGCTCATTCTTCATCCGTTTTTTACATTTCGGGCACTCATTCCATCTATCCTTCGGACATTCATCGCCTCCAATATGAATATATTTTGACGGGAAAATATCCATTACTTCCAATAACACATCTTCCAAAAACTTAAAGGTATTCTCGTCCCCGGCACAATATACTTCTTTGAAAATACCCCAGGTAGTAGCTACTTCGTACGGACCACCAGTACAACCTAACTCGGGATAAGCTGCCAAAGCTGCTTGGGCATGCCCAGGTAATTCAATTTCAGGGATTACTGTGATGTGACGCTCAGCTGCATACTTCACGATCTCACGAGCTTCCTCCTGCGTATAATAGCCTCCGTAAGGTTTTCCATCATATTGAGCATTGCTGCTACCTCCATGTCCTACACGTGTTTCGGCACGATGAGCTGCTATTTCAGCCAATTTTGGGTACTTTTTAATTTCAAGTCGCCAGCCCTGGTCTTCTGTCAAGTGCCAGTGAAATACGTTCATCTTATGCAGGGCCAACAAGTCGATAAACTTCTTAATAAAATCAACCGGGAAGAAGTGACGACCAACATCCAAATGCAATCCACGGTAAGAAAAGAATGGCGAATCATTGATTTCAACAGCCGGAATGGTCCACTTAATATCCTTTACCAATTCCGTCGACTCAATCTGAACCGGCATCAACTGACGCAAGGACTGGAATCCATAATACAAACCAACCGGATTGTTTGATTTAATCAACACTCCTTTAGGTGTAACGGTTAAAGCATAACTACCTTCGTTCCCCTCAATACTAGCGTCTTCAACCAGGTTAATGGCTCCTTCAACTAATTCTTCTGAAGTTGCTTCTTCCACCGCCAAAGTTAAACCGGTAGCCGGCTGAACAAAATCAGAAACAGAATTGGCTACAAAGGCACAGTTTTCACTTCCCTTGTAAAATACTTTTGTGTTTTTAGTTAGTTTAAAAACACCTTCTTTCTTCACCAAATCTTGCGGATATGGTATAATGTTGTATTCATTTGCAGGTTGTTCGCAACACGAACTGACCAGGATTGCTATAATAGCAATCAACATTGTGGCTATTTTTTGCATTTGTTATTGTATTGTTTGTGAAATAAATGGTTTCAATTACTTACTCTTAATAAACACAACTCCGTTTGAATCATTACCCAAATCGCCTCTTACTTTAGCCTTGATAGTGAAAGCAGCTCCGGTTTCATATTCATCAATGGTGAATTTATAAACATTGTTTTTGTTCTCTCCACCTGTAAAGCCGTCATGTATATCTTCAGTTATCTTATTTCCGTTTTTGAATACTTCCACCGATTGTATATCCAATCTGTAGTTTCCTTCGGTAAATAAGAATGTCAACTCGTATTCTCCATTCTTATCTATTTTACCGGTAGCATTCAGTTCCAGTTCTCCAAACTCTTTACCTTTAATATTGGATGGCTTCCATTCTCCAACGAATTGTCCGTACTTCTTAAACTCCTCATACTTCTCCGGGAAATATAAAGGTAAAGAGTATTGCTTACGGTTAACAACCGTGATAGCCTGGAAATCAGTTAATCGATCAATCATTACCGGAGCTTCATATACATCGGAGTATGGGTTTGGTTTTACACCATCTGTAGTATATCGAATTTGAGCTCCTTCTACTACATTTTCTAAACGAATTTCGAATTGATTTCCTTTCTTTTCTTTACTAACCAGTTTTGGTTGAGGAACACGGTAACCATAACCAGCCTGATCTAATCGTGGATAATGAGTCGCCATACGCTTTTCAAAATCTTTCCATTCTTTATCCTCAGCGGGCGTCCAAACTGCTTCCGACAGAGCGGCCATTCGTGGGAACGTCAGATAATCAAAATATTTTTCTGAGCGATTCTCGTTAATCGGTGCAATCTCCTGCAAAATGGTACCATGTATAAATTGGTCGGACCAAAGTGTGGCATGACCTCCTAATACCTGTGAACGATATTTCTCATCAAGTCCTTTAATCATTGGGTTTAGAGCATAGGTTGCTTCCAATGAAATTGGAGGTAACCAGGTAGCAGCTTTCACTTCGCCCGGTATCTTACTTTCAGCAACATCGAAGTAGCAATGTCCGGTAAGTGCCATCACTACATCATGTCCATCTTTTGTTCCTGAAATGGCTTTCTTCTTATTATGCCATATCATTCCAACCGCTTTTTCATCTAAGCCTTTTTCCAGAATTTCGTCCCAGCCAACAATGGTTTTTCCATGCTTCTTAACCATTTCCTGCACACGTTTGGTAAAATAAACCTGCAGTTCTGCTTCGTTATTCAAACCAAGATCTTTTTTGCGTTTCTGACAATGTGGACATTCCTTCCAACGATCATATTTAGCTTCGTCGCCTCCAATGTGAATATACTTAGAAGGGAATAGTTCGAAAGTCTCTTTAAAAACATCATCAAGAAATTCAAATGTTGACTCTTTACCAACACAATATAAATCGCGACTGATAAAATGTTGCAACGGTACTTTAAACTCTTTTTCGGTACATGATAAGTGCGGATAGGCAGCTATGGCTGCTAAGGTGTGTGCCGGAATTTCAATCTCAGGTATTACTTCTACATTACGTAAGGCAGCATAAGCAACAATTTCTTTTAGGTCTTCCTGAGTGTAATAACCTCCTGTTCTTTCATGTCCCTCGCCTCTGAATCCGCCAATAGATGTAAGTTTCGGATATTTTTTAATTTCCAAACGCCAACCAGCATCATCAATAAGGTGTAAATGAAGAACATTCATTTTGTACATGCCCATCATATCAATCAAGTGCAGCACGTAATCTTTATCGTAAAAGTATCGACTGGCATCGAGCATCATCCCACGCCACGGATATAAGGGTTCATCTTCAATATCAGCCCCTTGAATATTCCAGGCAACATCCCGATGACGCAATTTATTATATACCTGGGCAGGCATTAATTGAAACATAGTTTGAATGCCATTAAACACTCCTGCAGATGACTGACCACTAATAATAACCTGTTCGGATGATACAGACAGCGTGTAGGCCTCTTTATTTTTACTTATTGATGAATCAACCTTCAAAAGAATGCTATTCTTTTTTGCTTTTGCTCCTTTTGCTAATTTAAAATCCCAACCCGTAGGTGCAGATAAACTCTCAAATAAATAATCAGCCAGTTCATTCAATTGCTCATCGTAAACAATCTTGGTATCCTGATTTAAATTGAATACTTCTTTCTTCTCCTGATACTTTAATGGTTTCGGTATTAAATCTGTTGCCATTGCTCCAATATGAAACAACAGCACAAAAATACCTAAGGTTAATACTCTCAAAATTTTCATAATTATTACTTGTATTGATTTTTATTATCGATCACTCTTCTATCTGATTTAAAGGATTGTATGTTTTAGGCTTTACTTGTTCTGAAAGACATTATTTGGTAAAGATGTTCCTTCAATCAAAAGTACCACAACACCATGCTTATCTGCTTTAAAAGTTCTTTCAGGTTCCGATGACGTTTGATATTGTTTCTTTGACCATAAATCCTTTATGCGATACCCTTTTAAAGGATCGATCCCAACATCTTTCAAACTAAAAGAAATGTTGCTTTTCTTGTTATCTCTGTTTAATAATGCCACCGCCACCTGTCCACTAACTGTAGAAAACAACGGTCGGGCAAATACCTCTGTTTCGCCATTGTCCAATACTTTTCGTGCCTGATACGCAAAAGGATTCTGATTAATATCTATCAGGTCTTTATTGGAAATAATTTCCAGCGTTTCTTTGCTCATTTTTGTCAGATCATTACCTAATAATAACGGGCTTGTCATCATACACCACATCGAAAAATGTGCTTTATCTTCTTCATAGGTCATACCTCTGCCTACCTGCAACATATCCATATCATTATAATGACCCGGGCTGCAGTATTTCCATAATTCTTCATTTATATCTACGATGTGTAATACCGATTCATATTTGTTAGCAATATCACCTGAAATTCGCCAGCTATCTGCAATAGTTGTTGCCCATTCTCCGGGAAATTTCCATCGACAGATATTGTATTTAGCCTCTGGTTTTATCTGTTTAATCCTGTTGGCAATCTGAGTATATCTGATCCTCTCATCAAGTCCCAACCATTCGCCACCGCACCAGTCAACTTTTATAAAATCATAATTCCAATCTACCAACATCGTTGTTAAATCGCGTTTATCATGACCATAAAGTCCCATTCCAAATCCTATTGTATCCTTGTCCCAATAAGAGGCACAAGTGTTGATGCCCGCATCGGAGTAAATTCCAGCCTTTAATCCTTTACAATGGATATAATCACTTAACTCAAGCATTCCTGATGGGAATCTCTTGGCATGAGCTGTTAATTTTCCAATTTCATCCCGTCCACCAAAAAAACCATCATCAATATTAATGTATTGATATCCCAAGGTATCTAAACCCAACTCGATCATGGCATCTGCTTGTTGACGAATAATTTCTTCGCTAATATTAATACGGTAGTTATTCCAACTGGCCCACCCCATCATGGGCTTATGGTAGTCCTTGCTCTCAAAATGTGCGGCGACGTCATGCTGTCCATTACTATGACAGGTCACTATGACTGTCAATAAAAGGGTAATAAGCTTATTTCTTCTTTCCATTGTGCTAATATACATCATTAAATCTTACTTTTCCTTGCTTTACCAATGTTTACAAAAGAAAAATAACATTTTGAAATGGAAAAAATAATCAAATCAAAACTTTAAATAAGATGATATTGCTTATTCAAAGATTATATTGGTAGAAACACATCACTCGTCGTCCGACTTAAAGACATCAAATCAATTTAGTCGGACGACGAGTATCGCAAATATGCTTTACAACTTACAGGGAGTTTATTGCTGTCAATAAGGCCTTGACATTCGAGGTTCATCTAACCAATTTTTCACCGCTCTTTCTAGCTCTTCAACAATCTCCGGGTATTGATTAATCAAATTCCATCGTTCATATGGGTCCTCCTCCAGATTGTATAATTCAATTGGTTCTCCCTCTCTCGAAAGTAGTTTCCAATGGTTCTTTCTTACTACTTCTGTTGCTACCGGTTCCGGTCTTTTATCTGTTACCACTGCATAGTTTCCATTTCGATTGTAATGATCGATTTGCCAAAAAACATAGCCACGATCCGGAACCGGCTTTCCTTTGATTAGCAAGGGCAGAATATTCTTCCCATCAATTTCCAATTTATCCGTTTGAACACCGCCAAGAGCACAGAATGTCGGTAACAAATCATTTGTATGAGCCAGTTCATTAGTCTCTCCACCAGCTTTAATGCTTCCCGGCCACCAGGCAATTCCCGGAACACGAATTCCTCCTTCGTGGAAATCAACTTTGCGGCCTTTAAATGGTCCGGGACTTCCCTGATATGCAGGTCCGTTATCACTTGAGAAAATAATTAAGGTATTTTCGCTAATACCGAGTTCATTCAGTTTATCCAGAATTCTTCCAATGCTATAATCCAAGTGAGCCACCATGGAACGATATAGCAAATCGTCGCCTTTTGCGCGTTCTTTATAAGGATTAAGGCTATTTTCTGGGGCTGCTTCATAAGGTGCATGGGGTGCATCAAACCACAGGTTCAGGTAAAATGGTTTATTGCCTTCAACGCTTGATTCCAGAAAACGGAGTGCTTCATTGGTCTTCACATCAGTCCAATGGTCATCAATTGGTTTAATGATCTCATCATCACGAACGAGATGTTTGGCTCCGTCTTTATAGAGTCGTTTCTCAAGCATAGCCGGACGTCTGTAAAGCGGATCTTCCAACATAGCCAAGTAATGATCAAAGCCATGTTCGATTGGTCCGGGAATACTGTTGGCACGATCATTAACATGCTTTTCATTTAATCCTCCCAAATGCCACTTACCAATATGCATGGAAACATATCCTGCTTTTTTCAACATTTTGGGAATCGTTGGAACATCTTCCCGAAGATGCATCTCCTGATCATTAAAATGTCGGGAAACATTAAATCGCAAAGGCGACCTGCCGGTCATAATGCTAACCCTTGTCGGCGTGCAAACTGCAGAACCCGCATAAAATTGAGAAAAACGAAGTCCTTCCTGTGCCATCTGGTCTATTCGTGGTGTATTGATACGAACACTACCATAACAACTTAAATCGCCGTAACCCAGGTCATCAGCCAGAATTAAAATAATGTTAGGCTTACCGTTTTTATTCGTGTGTGATGCTTCTCCTGAAGATGCAGTTGGAAATAGTGCTATAACAGCTATCAACAAAACAACACATCTGATGTAACAAGGAATTTTCATAATGCGGATTTCAGATTTAAGCATTTTTTGAAGTTAACTTTGCGGAACAATTAATTTTATTTTTTCACCATCCTTCTCTGGTAAAAGGGCTTTAGTACGCACTATCTCTTTCTCCAATTCCTTCATCATCACATTCAGCTGTGTTTTGTTCGTTTCTGCCAGGTTTTGCTCTTCAAATGGATCTTCACTAAGGTTATACAATTCATAACGTGCCTCTTCCTTAACCGGAAAGTGATAAATTAATTTCCAGTTTGATTTAACAATACTCGTAAAATAACTTGAACGATGACCGTGCGGATAATGATTTAAAAATACCTCATTTCTCTTTTTGTTTTGCTCACCTTCAAGTTGCTTAATCAAATCAAACCCATCTGTAATATAGTTTTTAGGCATATCAATATCGACAATCTCACAAATGGTTGGAAAGATATCAATTACAGATCCGAGTTGCTTCTGAATATCATTCCCTTCTATATTTGTTTTTTT
>NZ_CEXQWX010000049.1:9353-37072 GCF_982718395.1 Carboxylicivirga sp. | reverse complement strand
AAGTAATTTCAGGAATCAATACGATATCTATAGTACGCCAGTAATTTATATTTTAGACAAGGATAAAAAAATACTCGCAAAACGAATTGGAGCTGACCAGATACCTGGTTTTCTTGACCATCATTTTAAATTAAAATAATATGCTCAAATATATATTCCTATCATTACTAATCCTGATGATTTTTATTTCAGCTTGCGAGAATGAAGAAAAAATCATTCCACCGCCTGAAATATTTCTTCAAATACCCGAGGGAGGTTTTGATTTTGATACTGATAGTGTTGAAATAATTGAACCCAAAATAACATACGATATAAACTCTTTATATAGTTGGTTTGAAGACGGCAATGAGATTGACAATAATGGTGAGAAAGATTATACATTTGAAAATCGTGAGTTAGGTAAATATATTCTAACCTTTGCTGTAGAAACCCCCTATGGCGATGACACAATGGACATTACAGTCCATTCATTGGATATCAATACCTTTGAAGAGTTTGATAACTTTAATGATGATGGTTATTTCAATCAACCGGAAAATGGCTTCCATTTATTTAAATATATTCAATACCCTTGTGAATATATAGACGAAAGTACTGATGGATGGAATGGTTTTGCAATTAGTGAACTAGCAAGTACAAGTGACTCTGAAACAAAAGGCGAATTTAGTGTTTACAGCACAAGCGGAGCTGATGAATCGGATAACTTCACGATCTTTAAGCAAGTAGAAGATAAATCCAATAACATTAGTTTTAATGATAATGAAGCGCACAAGGTAAAAAGCATAGCAGTCAATAACTGCACTCGAAGTTATATATACATGTCAGGAGGATTCAATAAAAAAGAAGGAAAAGACTTTTTTAAATTAAGTATAAATGGCTTAGATGAGTCTGGTTCGCAAATTTCGGGTCCGGTTGAATTCCTGTTAGCCGATTATCGCCCGGAGCAAACCCAGGATAAATACATTATTGCCGATTGGAACACCATCAGTTTAACAGAACTTGGTCTTGTGCATCAGTTAGAATTTAAACTAACATCATCACGTGATGACGATCCTGAGTTTGAACTACCGATGTATTTTTGTTTAGACAACTTAAAAGTTATTGAATAATTTATTCGAGAACGAAAACTTTCTTAACAATTGATGTATTGGATGTTGAGAATTTAAGCAGATAAATCCCTCCTGGTAAGCCTTGTACATTAAATGAACCACTTTGCGAATTCAATATTTGGTGCTCACGTAACTTGCTGCCATTTAAACCATATACTTCAACTTTAGTAGGTTCGCTAATATTCGAAGTAAACTCAATCATTCCATTTCTAACTGGATTGTTGAGAACTTTTACAACATATCGCTCATTATCGATATCACCGGTATCAGTAGGAACATAATCTTCATAGGCTAAAAGTTCAATTAAATATGATCCATTCTCACCAGACGGATGTAACTCATTATAAGCATACCAAACACCATTATCACGAATAAATGCAGAATTTTTAGTTAGTACTTGCCCCGAAGGTTCAACCTGGTAAATCGCTAATGTATCGACTGGTTCTGATGAATAACTTAATTCTACTCCAACATAAAAAGCCCCTTCTAGCTCTAATGGCTCCTCAAATGTAAAAAGTTGCTTTGCAGTAGATATTTTATTCAACTTAATGTCATCAATTTCTCCTTTTACCTGATTAGGTTTACCATCAAGGTCGTTCCAGATTTTAATATTAAAAGATTGGTCATTACTTTCCGAATCAACTTGGGTTGGCGATAGATAAACTCCTGCAATTTTTACAGAACTGTACTCATCATACAATTCAGCATATCCGTCATAACCAAGACTGTTATGCCCCGAATAAGTTCCAAAGAAGCTTTCGCCCCTATTAATTAATAAATCATCGTTCACCTGGCTATAATGTGTTAACACCTCTTTGTTGCTATAGAAATCGATCCCATCTTGCTTATTGGAATCTATTCCTGCCCTGTCAAGCCAAGCCGCCAATTGTTCATCTTCATTGCTATTTAAATCCCAGGCTTTGTTTAAACGCGTATAATAGTCATTGAAAGGATTACCACAATAGGCTTCACCTCCAGATAAACTCCCAATTAGAAACTGATCTTCTGTGAATAATCCACTTCCTGATGACCCGCCTTCTGTAACTCCACTTTCCCACTCACTTATCTTCCAGTGAACATCACTACGGAACACAACTTTTGAACCATCACCTTTAAATTTAGTATGATTAAAGGTTGTTGATATAGGGTCGTTCTTTGAGACAGACACCTTTTTAACATCTCCTTGCGGATGATGAACTCCAAAAACCTTATTGGTGATACTTACATCTCTTTTCCAACCAGCCCAATATGGATTGTAACTTTCAGGAGGCATTTTATTCATTTCCAACAATGCAAAATCCATATCTTCAACAAATGCGACTACATCGGCTCCGGAAATCGTCTGATCAACAATCCCCATTGATGTGGGTTCACAGGTAGGTGAATCAAAATTAAAATAGAATATAATATTCTGAGCACTAATGGAACCAGAACTGATATCAAAATCATCAAAACAATGTGCTGCTGTAAGAAAGTATGGTTTCCCATTTTCGAACGTATTATTCAAGAGAGTGCCCGAACAAAGCATACTTCCATCAACAATAATCTTGCAAACGGATCTGTTAATTTCTTCACTATTGTAAGTTCCACATTTTACATTGACATTACACGAACCCGAGTCATTAAAATCAATGGATCGCTTTAAATAATCAACTATACCAAGATAATCATGATTAACTGCACTTATTAATAGCTCATGCTGATCGTAAGGTGAAGCATTAGTTTGCAATTCAATTATGATTTCATCTCCTAAAACAGGAGCTATTGAGAAAAGCTTTGAAGGATTGTTGTTTTTATTTGTGAAAGCTCCCAAAACGTGTGTTTTATCAGGGTTATATACAAATAATTTGTCACCATGTTTTAAATGAAAGCGATCAAATATCAGGTTAATACTTTTAGCCCCTTCTGACTTAATTGCTAAGCGCCAAATATGTTGTTTTCCTAACTTTATCCATTGACCTGAGTTTTGAGGAGTCAATGATGTATATATTGGTTCAGCAAAGCGCAAAGGCAACTTATCTGACAGTTCGTACGCTTTTAAAGGCGCAACGATAGGGCGTTGTTGCAATTCTAAATTTAACACCGCAGGTTTATGTCCCCATTCAACGGGTGTTCCCTCATGCGAAATCTGTCCCAAACAAAGAGTTGTTGATAACAGAAACAATATACACAATAGATAATTCATCATCCTTACCATACTCTAACTACATAAAAAAGTTACGTTATTGTCAGTTACGTTTATCTCCCTTACAAGTTGGCCCTTTATCAGTTTTTTATTCATCAACATTAATGCTTTACCACGATCGACTGCTCCAATAAAAGAAATATACTATTTCATTCTTCCTACTTTTCTAAAACTTTCAAATACCAAAGCCCATGCCATTAATTAAATTAATAACAACAATAGTGAGTAAAAGGATGCCTAATTTAAAGTCATTAATCCGAAATACTTCCAAAGGTAAATACCACTCCTCAACTATAAATTCTACCTCTAATAGCTCTTTGGCAACATACCCCGAACAATTAATAATATGACACCAGGTATATTAGTTTTTTGCGCCAGAATATTAAACAATGATGATAATAGCCGCACCAATAACCAAATAATATGCATAATTCCTTTCATCAATAGTTGTTAAGCAGGAAAGATAAAAAAAATCCCGTTCTGTCTGAACGGGATCTATATAATTTGACTCAAAACCTATCAATTACTCGTAGGTTTTACATTCAACTTCACCATTTAGAACTGCCAAACCATTTTCAGCTAAAGCCCACATTTCATCCTCTCCAGGATAAACTTTAACGGGTGCAAGCCATCCTACCATATCTTTTAGGTATTCTACCAAAATCTTGTCGTATGCAATACCTCCAGTAATAATAATACCATCTACTTCTCCTTTTAGCACTGCCGCACAACCACCAATGGTTTTACCAATCTGATAAGCCATTGCAGAATGAACTAACTTGTAATGAGGATCTCCTTCTGCAGCTTTTTTCTCAACTTCATGAGCTTGATTGGTTCCTAAATGTGCAACCAAACCGCCTTTTCCATTAACGAACTTACGCATTTCCTCGTAAGTATACTTACCGCTAAAGCAAGCATCGATTAAAGCACCCGTCGGTAATGTTCCGGCACGCTCCGGAGAAAATGGACCATACCCATCCAAAGCATTATTCACATCGACTACTTTACCCTGAAGGTGAGCTCCAACTGAAATACCACCACCCAAGTGGCCTACTATCACATTAATATCCTCGTAGTTTTTCTCAATTTCCTTGGCAAATCTCTTAGCGACAGCCTTTTGGTTTAACGCATGAAAAATTGAACGACGCGGCATATCCGGGTGACCTGTAACGCGAGCCACATCTTGCAGCTCATCAACTACCACTGGATCAGCTATAAAAGCTCGTGCACCTTCAATGTTCTTGGCCATATCATCTGCGATTAAGCCACCAAGGTTACTGGCATGTTGACCAAGTACTCCCTTTCTTAAATCAGCCTTCAATGCTTCATTTACTTCATAAACACCTGAAGCAATTGGCTTTACCATTCCACCCCGACCTACTATCGCATCAAAATCATCTATTTCAATATCTGCTTCAAGTAGCTCTTTGATAATGGTTTCTTTTCTAAACTCAAACTGTGACGCAATATTCTCAAAACGTCCAATCTCTTCAGTCGAATGCCTGAGAGTTTTAAGAAAGACTGATTTCTCGCTGCAGTAAACAGCAATTTTGGTTGATGTAGAACCAGGATTGATAACAAGGATTTTCTTCTTGTCCATAGCTTGTTCTTAAATTAATTGGGATTTTTCACAAAATATCTTTGTATTTCTATGCTTGATAGTATTTATCTCTAAGGTCAAAAAAATAATCACCTGATCTGCTCCCCAGATCAGGTGAAATAAATTAACCCATTGCGGCTAATAAGATACTATTGTATTTAGATTCTTCTGAATCACTACGCGATGTAAGTACAATCGGTGCTGAAGCTCCTAAAATAACTGAAGCAACTTTTGCTTTAGCAAAGAATACCAATGTTTTATAAAGTACATTACCCACTTCAATATCAGGCATTAACAACAAGTCAGTATCACCTGCTACCTCACTCTTAATACCCTTATGTTTGGCACTCTCAAAGCTGACTGCATTATCAAAAGCTAAAGGTCCGTCGATGATACAATTCTTAATCTGATCGCGTTGGTTCATTTTTGATAATAAGGCAGCATCAAGCGTAGCTTCCATACTTTCATTTACCATCTCAATGGCACCAAGTACAGCAACTTTTGGTTTCGCAATACCCATTTTATTCATGTATCCAACTGAATTATTAACAATGCCAATCTTGTCCTTTAAATTAGGTGCAATATTCATTGCCACATCGGTAACGCCAATCAGTTTGTGGTAAGTATCCACTTCAAACAAAGCAAAGTGAGAAAGCAAACTACCCGTGCGCAATCCCCATTCTTTGTTCAAAACTCCTTTTAATAAAACCGGAGTTGCCACTTTACCTTTCATTAAGATGTCTGCCTTATGATCGTGCACCATTCGCACAGCCAATTCTACAGACTTAACATCATCAGGTTCATGAATAAAAGTAGCACCATCAAAACTGAATCCTTTTTCCTCAATGATACGCTCAGTATCAGGTCGAGAACCAATTAAGATAGGATCAATAATGCCTGCTTTAAAGGCTGTATGAACAGCCTCTAATGAGTGTGCATCTTGCGAAACTGCAAGAGCTAGTTTCTTCTTAACCTTATTTTTCTCAATAAGCTTTTGAAGATCTGATAAGGATTTAAACATTTTATATTGAATCTAAAGATTTAGTGTGCCTATTAACGGTTTGCCAATTCTTCAACAATCTCTTTGGTATCCAATGCAATTACAAGCTCTTCGTTAGTTGGTACAACCATTACTTTGGTTTTATTACCCTCAGGACTAATCACCTTCTCTTCACCACGTAAGCCTTTGTTAATATTTGGATCAACTTCAATGCCAATAAACTCAAGGCCTTCACAAACTCCAGCTCGTGTACTATCCCCATTCTCACCAATTCCTCCAGTGAAAATAATGATATCAACACCACCCATCGCTGCTGCATATGAACCAATGTATTTCTTTATACGATAATCATAAATTTGAAGCCCTAACTGAGCTCCATCATGGCCTTCTGCTGCTGCACTTTCAATTTCACGCATATCGGATGAAATACCAGTTAAACCTAGCATTCCACTGTGTTTGTTAAACAACACACTGGCTGAGCGGGTTCCAATCAACTCCTTGTCCATGATATATGTAACAGCGCCCAAATCCAGATCACCGGCACGAGTTCCCATAACCAAACCTTCAAGTGGTGTGAAACCCATTGATGTATCAACTGACTCACCATTTTTGATTGCACAGATTGAAGCACCATTACCTAAATGACAAGAAATGATTTTCTGAGTATTATAATCTACACCAAGAATCTCACATGCTCGTTTTGAAACATAGCGATGACTAGTTCCGTGGAATCCATACCGTCTGATACCATATTTTTTGTATAATGACTGCGGAATAGCATACATGTATGCTTCTTTCGGCATTGTTTGGTGGAATGCTGTATCAAAAACACCACACTGAGGTACACTTGGCAATAACTGTGTAATAGCCTCAATACCTTTTAAGTTTGGAGGATTATGGAGTGGTGCCAAATCGATACATTCTTCCATTTTTCTAACCACATCATTTGTAATGAATACACTCGAGTTAAACTCCTCACCTCCGTGCACCACACGGTGACCAACTGCATCAATTTCTTCAAGAGATTCAATACAACCGTGTCGTTCGCTCACAAGTACTCCTAAAATGTAATCAATACCTGTCTGATGATCCAAAATTTCACCTTCTAACAACACCTTCTCATTATCTTCCTTCTGGTGTTTTAAAAAAGATCCCTTTAAACCGATTTTTTCTACTACACCTGCTGCCAACACACCCCAATCTTCATTGGTCATGTTGAACAATTGATATTTAATGGATGAACTTCCGCAGTTCAAAACTAAAATCTTCATTTCAAATTTCTTTTTGATGATGCTTCCACCATCATGTTCGTTAATGTTTCTTACTTTGTGAATTAGGCTTTTTTACCAAGGATTGTTTCATCCTCCAGGATATTACCATCCTGATCATAACGATAAAATCCTACTCCTACATGGCACCCCAATCGCTTTGCTCTTACTAATCGTCTAACTAACGGCGATGGAGCAAACTTTTGATTACCAAATTCTTCATGCAGATTTTCCATCCAACGAACCACTTTATCTAAACCAATAACATCAGCTGCCTTAAAAGGTCCAAGGCGCATACCTAAACCAATTTCCATTGTTTTATCAATATTGCGCATCGTTGCAACACCTTCCATTAAAGTAGCACAAGCTTCATTAAGTAGTGTTACATAAAGGCGAACACTAACAATACCTGCCGACTCTTCAACTGGAATAACATCGCGATTTATAAGCTTAACGAATGTACAAACACGTTCGTACACTTCATCAGAGGTATATAAACCTTTCACAACTTCTATGATACGTGCTTCAGGAGATGTTACAAAGAAGTGCAGGCTGGCACACCTTTCACGGAACTGTAATTCAGAGGCCAACTCCGTTACAACTATTGTAGTTGCGTTTGTTGCGATAATGGCATCCCGACTCACAACCTCTTCAACCTTTCTGAAAACTTCTTTACGTGCATCAATGCTACGTACACCAGTTTTATCATCGGCTCTGATTGCTTCAATTACAAAATCGCAATCAGCTAAATCATTAAAGTCAGTCGATCCTTTAATTCGACTCATAATAGCGCGTTTCTCACTACCGGTTAATCCCCAGTTTTCAATACGACTATCTAATTCCTTTCCTATGTTATCCAGAGCTTGTGAAATTTTCTCCTCGTTAAGCTCAATGAAAACAACTTCCATTCCATGCCAGCTGGCGATGCGGGCGATACTTTGCCCTTCTTTTCCACATCCTACAACACCAACTTTTGAAAACAATGTTTTCCCTTTTTTCTTCTGACCTAAAGCATATTGCTCAATAGGTTCTACAAGAATTTCAGCCATTTATCCGTTTTTTTATTCCTTAATGGTTTTTATAATAAAGTATTTGCACTCAATAACAAAGCCGGCTTAACCGGCTTATCTTCTACATATTTCCTGCTGCCTGATTAGCAGTGATTGCAACCAAGTTTACAATATCACTCACCGAACATCCTCTGGATAAATCGTTAATAGGAGCAGCCATACCTTGTAAAACAGGTCCTATTGCTTCTGCTTTTGCCATACGCTGAACTAATTTGTAAGCAATATTTCCGGTCTCCAAAGTTGGGAATACCAGCACGTTAGCATTACCGGCAATTTCAGATCCCGGGGCTTTCTTCTGACCGATTTCAGGAATTATAGCTGCATCAGATTGTAACTCACCTTCAATTTTTAAATCCGGTGCCATTTTTTTAGCTAATTCTGTTGCTGTCGCTACTTTGTCAACCATTTCGTGCTTAGCAGAACCTTTGGTTGAGAAGCTTAACATAGCGATTTTTGGCTCGAAACCTGCTATTGCTTTTGTGGTACGTCCTGTTGCAACTGCAATTTCTGCCAATTCTTCGGCTGTCGGATTTGGGTGAACAGCACAATCTGCGAAAACCATCATACCATTCTCTCCAAACTGCTGATCATTCAAAATCATAATAAAAGCACCAGAAACAACACTAATGCCAGGTGCTGTTTTTACATATTGAAATGCCGGGCGTAGCACATCACCAGTTGCATTATCTGCACCAGCCACTTCACCATCTGCATCTCCAGCCTTTATCATCATTACTGACAAAAAAAGTGGGTTCTTAATCAACTTAAGAGCTTCATCCTTTGTTAATCCTTTATTTTTTCTGATTTCCACCATCATGTCAGCATAAGCTTCCATCTTATCATAACCTTCGGGATCAACAATTGTAGCTTTACCAATACTATCTAAACCAAAACCAGCTGCCGCTTCATTAACTTTATCAGGATTTCCAATAAGGATCACATCAGCAAAACCTTCGGTTAAAATCGTATTAGCCGCACGAAGTGTGCGTTCTTCTAAACTTTCAGGCAAAACAATTCGTTTTTTATTTTCGCTTGCCCTCTGCTTAAGTTGGTTAATAAATTCCATTTTGTCTTTAAAAGTTATAATTATCAATTTGCTGCAAATCTACGCTGAAATTCGCATTATTCACATGTCTTTTATCATTAATTTAAGATGTTTAAAAACAGAAAATAGCACGCTATATCGCCCACCTCTCCTTTCACATATTAAATTAACATTTATTAGCTATTCCAATCACATACAATCAAATAAAAAGTCCTACTTTTTAACGACTAATCACGACTGAACTTACGATTTGTAAGTAATAATATTTCATGCTTTTCTTTCCAACCTTGAAAAGGAAAGCATAAGTTCTTATCATCACTTTTTTAATTAATTATTCTCAGACAATTCACGCCTTAAATTTAACGATTAATCAGATCAACAAGCTTTAATTAAAGTAATATCAAATCTGCTATTAGCAACCAAGTTGCTCTCCACATCTTTAATCATACACTTGTTAATACTTGGAAATGCTAGCTGAACAATTTCCTGAAGGAGGCTACAAAGAAAAGGGTTTTTATCGTTTTTATGAAAAAACTCACAGTAAAACATTGCGAACATGAAAAATGCAGTTGTTCAAAACAACAAATTTCAAATAAGTATGAACAACTAAATGAATCACATAAAAGCCAGCAAAGAAAAATATCATCTCAAAAGCAAGGAAACTCTTTCTCCTGATAAGCCAATTTGTTAAAATTGATTATGCAGAAACTTGATTTTAGATAAATTCAATCATTCAATTTTCCAACTAAATACTTGAATGAAAAAAAGCAGTAAAAGCAACGTGTTTATCGGTGATAAAATCATTATCAATATCTTATCATCAATATTAAAACCTTTTGTTGCTATCTACAATTATTTCTATCCCGAATATATTTTCAAAGTATTCGTTCTGAACAAAAGGGATCTTTGCCATTGCGGAAGTTATGAACCATATCATTTATGCTGCTATGACACTGATCAACATGCAAAACTTAAGTGTTATAAAGTTATAAGAACCAATAAACACACAGGAAAAAGTAAAACGATATATGATTTTACTGATATAGATGATAAAGTACTTCCTTCGTTTTGCAAAGGGGATGTTAATCCACTAAACAAAAGAGGAAACTATAGAGAATCAAATATTAGCGAAGGTTATTTTGATGCCAGAGATTCAGATTAAATCTTGACTAATACAAAGGGGGTGTTCCTCTTTTTGAAGTAATAACAACAACTCCATCCTTTCCGGCATCACCGTATAATTTAATGGCCTTTTCACCTTTAATCACACGAATCGATTCTACATTATAATCTTCGATCTGAACCAATCCGTCAACTGGTTTATTATCCAGAACAAATAAAGGCTTTTTGCCAACAGAATTCAAACTCTCCAGATATTGCGCCATTTGACGCTCTGAATTAGAAAGCGAAAACCGAACTGGTAACCTCATCTGTGTATTTACTTTTTCTTTATTAAGAACACCCGGTTTCCATCCACGAGTTAACTTAATAGCCTCAACCACATCCGCATCTAATTCAGGATTAATGCCTTTTTCAAGTTCCACTTTTACTACCTCACCCAAAGAAGTAATAACAAAGCTTACCCATATATCCCCTTCAACACCTTGTAATTTATAGGCATCTTTATAATCTATCTGTTTACGAATATGTCGACTGATGTCATTACCGGCTCCTTTTAAACGCGGCATTTTATCAACTGTGGTATAAATATTCAGATCAGATATATTTTCCTGACCTGTTACCATAATTGCACACAAGAAGAAAATAGTGCACAACGATAATAATTTACTTGAATTTTTCATGCTTATGATTATTAGGTTAAACCTTTACTTATGCTGTCTGATTCCAAACATCACGCAAGTTCGGTATTAACTACATTAGAAATAACTGCACAATATTCAAGCAATAATTATACCACAAAGATAAATTACATCTATTAATTATGGATTCTCTTTTCGCATCGTTTCAATACGACTTATAACATCTTTCAGGCTTTCCTCTCTTAATTTAGCAGCATTCTTACGAGCTTCCTCATCAAGCATATATGCTTTAGGATTTGGTAAATCTGTAACCGGATCCAGTAGCGACTTATCAACACCTCCTTTAGCAATATTCCACTTGATATCCAAGTTATTCATTAATTCCTTAACGAATTTCACTTTCTCATCTGGCACCTGCAATGTGAAAATTTTCATATCCAAATTATTTATATTTCCCGATATTAGTTAATATTAAAAATAATACAATCTTATTTATTATCCAAGTATATAATTAACATGCACTTCTCGTGCGTTCAAATCTTTAAGCTAAAGTCATCAGCATCATTTAAAACCGGGAAAGTATTTCGAAAGGATATTAACTTATTTTTATCTAACACTGCATACATAACAGCACTTTCATTTGACATATACAACTCCTTCTCCCCTCTCGCATTGATAACCTGACTTTCGCCTAAATACTCACACTGTGCATCCTCACCCACACGATTAACTCCAACCACATAAGATTGGTTTTCAATTGCCCTGGCCATTAATAATGTATTCCAAACTGATGAACGTGAAGCAGGCCAGTTCGCTACATAAACAAGAACATCATAATCTCCATTAGTATTTCTACTCCATACAGGAAAGCGTAAATCGTAACAGATCATAGGGCAAATATTCCAACCTCTAACATTAACAATTAATCGCTGATCGCCCTCTTTATAATGTAAATGTTCGCTTCCCATCGAAAACAGGTGACGTTTATTATACCATTCTATATTATTGTCATCAACAACATACAAACGATTATAATGTTCATTTTTGCTTTCTACGATTACACTACCAACTACAACCACTTCTTTCTTTATAGACAGAGATTTCATCCATTCTAAAACAGCTCCACCCTCTTGTTGTGCATTCTTTTTTGGCGACATACTAAAACCACAATGAAACATTTCTGGCAGAATAACTACATCTGTATCCGTCTCGATTGATTCCAAAAGCTTGTCGAGATACGATATATTTTCACTTGTATCTTCCCACGCAATATCAAATTGAACAACAGCTACCTTTAGATTCATTTCGGTTTAATTAAGCAGTACAAAATTATAATTTTTCCTTGGTAAACACCAAAGCCTATAATTTGTGAATGCCTTAACTCTTATAGGCTTTTCACTGTTCCGATCCATTATTCCCCTTTTTGATTCTGCTTTGGGCGTGACAAGTGGGATTTTTTATTAAATGAAAATTCCGGTTACCTTTAGGCATCCTTTAAACACCACTATGAAAAGAAGAATCTTATTTAGTTTATTCGGCCTGTTTCTATGCTTACCTCTTTTTTCCCAAGCTGACACGACCTACCGTAAAGAAGGCTTTACATTTGGTATACTGCCGGCAATCTCTTATGATGCTGATTTAGGATTTCAATACGGAGGACTAACAAACTTATACTGGTATGGTGATGGTACTAACTATCCTGATTACAATCACTCGTTATATATTGAGTATTCAAAATACTCAGCCGGTTCTACATTATTACGATTTTATTACGACTCCCCTATATTTATTAAAAACGTAAGAACAACAGCTGATCTGACATGGTTCAGAGATTTGGCATTAGATTTTTACGGTTTTAATGGAAGAGATGCCGTATATAATTCAGCATGGGAAGATGATACATCCGAAGATTACCAATCTCGTGTTTTCTACCGACATCATCGTGAGATGTTTCGCATCATGACAAATTTTAAGGGAAAAATCAGAGATGATCATCCACAGTGGGAATGGATGGCCGGTATGGTTTATTTTAATTTTAACATTGGATCGGTTGATATTGATCGACTTAATAAAAATAAGGATGAGGAAGACAAATTACCTGAGATTGATGGCCTTTACGACAAATATCTTGATTGGAACCTAATTTCTACCCAGGAAGCAAATGGTGGGAGACATGCATATTTAAAAGTTGGTATCTCTTATGATACTCGTGATATTTTAGCTAACCCCAGCAAAGGATTTTGGACTGAGTTATTTCTATCATCCATGCCAGCATTCTTATCAAGTCACAACAGTCACTTTACAAGAATCAACCTGTTTCACAGGCAGTATTTTGCACTAAATAACAAGCGTAACTTAATTGCTGCTTACCGGATTGGCTGGCAACATAAGCTAAGTGGTACTATTCCGTTCTACCTGCTTCCGCATATGGCCAGCAGCGTTTTGACATCTGCAACTTCCCAAGGTCTGGGAGGATCAAAAACACTTCGCGGCATCAACCGTAACCGAATTGTTGGAAACGGAAATCTATTAACAAATGTAGAGCTTCGTTGGAAAATGTGGCAAACTAAACTGTTCAAACAAAACTTCTATCTGGGAACTAATTATTTTATCGATATGGGTCTGGTCACTCAAGAGTACAAAATCGATAAATCTATAGCTAAGAACGAATTAGAAGGGGATTATCATTTATATTTTAATGATTTGAAGGATAAACCTCACTTCAGTTATGGACTTGGTCTTAAAGCTGCTCTAAACGAGAACTTTGTGTTGTCAGCTGATTATGGAATTGCGACCAATGATCAAGATGGTTCATCTGGTCTCTACATCACACTTAACTATTTATTTTAAAAAAGTTTCAACACCATAGCCATAAGGTATCCAAGGTAATTACCCAAAGCATAACCAATCAATCCAATGGTGATACCCGGAACTATTATAGCCCGATTTCGTAACGCTCCAGCAACTGCCGGAACAAAAGGCGGACTGCAAATCAGCGCTGCTGATGTAATTATAACTATATCTGCATCAATTCTCTTGAATCGAGCCAATAATACGTGAAGAAACAATCCAACAAATACAACGAAGGATATATACACAAAAACTGATGGATTAATATCTGTCAAACTTCCTAACTGCACTTTTGATGCAACTACTATACTGAAAATCAAAATAAGATACATTCCCAATTCAAAAGTACCCTCTGTTTTTCGAATTCGCTTAACAGATGATCCTCCAATACCCATTGCTGTTATTAGAAATATAAATACAACCATTTGAACACTTTCTGGTACAAGCATCATAACTCCTCCGACAACAGCAACAATCAACACTGTCACTAACAGTACCAACAAAAGAGGCTTTAATTTTGATTTGACTTTTATGATATCTTTCAAACCCACCACACTTTCTTCTGCATAGTTGGCTGATGAGTTTCCTATATATTTTGGTAAAACCCTTTGAAAGATGCGTTGACCAAACCCCATGAGAAAAAACAGATATACGGCCCCAATAGCCATATCATAAGAGTGGACAGCCAGATAAATCTCGTCATCCACATCTAAAATCATCTTTAACGAGGCTAAATTAGGTGTTCCGCCACTATAAATACCAACTAACAAACCACCTACTTTATGAAATTCACTGATATCTCCACTATTAAATAACACAAAACCCAATGTAACGGCTACAAAAACAGCAAGCAACGAAAACAATAATGAATAAAACGGCTTTGTTCCAATATCTTTCCAGGAGCGGACATCTGATGAAAATAACAATAGTGGTATTGCCACTGGAACTGTGATATTCATAATGAGCTCCTGCATTTCTGTAAAACTATCGGCCGACAGTCCTGAAACACCAAGGGCCAAGCCAATCACATAGCACAACACTATGGAACCAATGCGATTTAAAAACTGATACTTATTGCACAAGAAAAGAACGAATGCCGGTAATGCGACATACAAAAAACCAACTAAAACATTTGCCATTGGTGAGAATTTGACCCAAAAATACTAAACTTTAATTTTGGTCGATCAATTCTTTCATCAATTGTTCCATATTAGTCCGTACAGCTTTATAAGGTTCTGTAAAGCGATTGGCCATCATACAAAAGGCAAGCGTCCGGCCTTCATTTGTATTGATATATCCACAATAAGTTAATACGCCATTCATAGAGCCACTTTTTCCTAACAACTTTCCTTTATACTCTTGTTCTTTGCAAATACTCCTTAAAGTACCATCGACTCCGGCGATTGATAAACTTTCTATGAATTCATCATTTCGAGGTGATTGATATAAATAAACTAATGCATTGACCATATCTGTTGCACTAAATGTATTAAATGGCGACAGTCCACTACCATCATAAAACTGTCCTGTAAACTCAGATATATGTTTCTTCCAATATGAAGTAAGAGCTAGTGTTCCTTTATCCCAATCCGCCTGACTATATTCCTTTTCGGCAATGGCATAAAGCAAATGATCTGCAAACAGATTGTGACTTGTCTTATTAACAACAGAAATAATCTGATTTAGCTTAGGTGAATAATGTGTATATACATGATTTAATCCTTCCTCCTCATCTAAAGATGTACTCTCAATATCTTCGATCTCTATTCCATTTGTTTCGAGGTAACGACGCAAATCATTTGCAAAAAACAATTCAGGGTGAGGAAGTGCACCTTTTATAGTAAAAGCCTTTCGATCTCGCGGAATAGTGCCGCTCACATACCACTCATCCATCATTGCATTGCCATATATATACGCACTATCCTTTGAATTATCTGCACTCTTAACCAAGCAATTAATCTGGAAATCAACAATTGGTTCTGTTTTAATAATTTTTACCGGTGCGTTTACAACTTCGGGTGATTGCATGGTTATATGAAAAGTATTTTCGCGATAGCTTAGTCCATTGGGTACAGCTCCATAATAATTTCCTATATCCTCCCACAAACGTTTGGAAGGTTGTTTTATTCCTGAATAACAAGAATTATCCACGCATATCTTATGCAAAGATTCAATTCCCTGTTCTTTTAAGTCTACTAGTAGTTGTTTAAAAATCTTATCTGAAACACTTTCTTCAAAACGATCAGAACCCAAGGTTGGATCACCACCACCCTTTACCAATAAAACACTTCCTTCATCTACTTCCTTTAGATAAAAACGAGTTTCAAACCTAAACTCAGGAGTTAACACATCCAATGCGGCACCACTCGTTAATACTTTGGTTAATGATGCGGGTGTCATCCTTTGTTGAGGATTTTTGCTCAAGAAGACCTCCTTCGTGGAAATATCAATGGCCAGAACAGAAACAGCGCCATACTGTGTAATACTTAATGATTTATTTAGTTTTTTGTCGTTTTGATCCGTACTTTGGAGGCCACAGGCCGACAATAGTAACCAGGCAAACAATATTTTCAAATTCATTCGCTCCCTCCCAACTGTTCATCCAACAAATTATTCTCACGATAACGCCTGGCCAGATCGGTATATAATTGACCTGCTACCTTTGTTGCATCACCATTACCAAGAAATCCCTGCGCACTGAAAGCATCGTAGCTTTTGTAAGCCCATTCCATAGCTAATTTTAGCTCTCCTCTCGCCTCCATTGACAGGGCGATATTGCTGGCCGCCCTTCCTTTTTCTTTGATTGTACCATGCTCATAAATAAAACCCCATATTTTTTCAGCTTCATATCGATCACCTTTATTCAACCATTCAGCAGCATTAACAAAATGCTGATTTCCTGCAATATAAATACGACGCTTAACCGGTTCCCAATAAGGCACCAGTTCATTGGCAAATGTATAACCCAGATAATGCCCCAACTCAACAACTGCTTCTTTGATCGCAGGAAATGTGGATACAGAGGCATTCACCTCATCACCAACACCATCCCAATATAATGTATCCCGATGAATATTGCTATATAAGGCTTCCGTTGAATACCCATCAAACATACGCCAGAATGTCAATCCTCTTAAGTCCATCGTTGAATAATACTCATACCCCATATTATGAACTTCAATATCGGTTGCATACGCGATACCAGCCAATGACAATACAGCATCGGCATTATAGCGGTTACAAATATTAATTATCTGCGATTGCTGCAAAGCCTGATATTGTTTACCGCTTTCTATGGTGTTATACTTTGTTGAATCCACATAAACTGTATCAAAGAAATTCCGTATTAACATTTCTTCCTTAAGCTGATCAATAACAATGGTTGAAAAAGAGTCGACCCGTACCGTATCTAACCTTACTTCATCACCTACTACAATGGCCTTGTGCGCATTATCCGCATTATAGGGATAAGCATTATCAACGATAACTAATGATTTAATCTCAGGAGGAACTGAATAGCTTGCAGGCCTTAGCACATCATAATGCATTACCTCATAGGTTTGGCAGGACATAATGATAATGACTAAAAGGGTACTTAGGAGTAGGTTTCTTTTCATGTGTCTTTAATTTGACTTTTATTTGTCACATGGAACTCGCCAATTTTGTCATGCTCCTGTGTGAGAAGCTTTTTCTCATGGCTCGTTTCATATGATTAAATTTATTTTCAAAGGTCATATGGAACTCTTAAATAAATTTGATCATCCTCCAATATGCCAATTAGGATAATCAAATTTACATGTTCGTTTCATCGGGTAATTATTTATCAACTATACTATTTGCTTAGCATATTAGTGATTTATCTAGTCAATATTCACAATTAGTATTTACTGTCTGATTATATCAGTGCTTTATTAAGAATGTTACTTACATCTTTCTTTTCAAGTTTTTTAAACATACCTACGGGGCCAAATTTACAGGCTCCTTCGGCCATATCCTCAATTCTATCACCTGGAATATTTACATCTTTCAATGATGCCGGCATACTTAAACTTACAAAAAAGTCTCGTGTTTTGGCAATACCTTCGCGGGCTGCTTCCTGGTTATCTTTAGTTTTAATATCCCAAACATTTCGAGCAAACTGAGCTAGCTTTTGAGCTGTTTTCTCATTCAGTACATATTGCATCCAAACAGGAAATATGATCGCCAAACCAGCACCATGTGTTAAATCATATATAGCGCTAACTTCATGTTCAATGGCATGTGTAGCCCAATCACCGGCCACCTTTCCTGTTATGGTAAGTCCATTAAGAGCGAGGCTCGAGGCCCACATAATATTGGCACGCGCTTCGTAATTCTCCGGGTCCTTAAGTAAAACAGGTCCGTAATAAATGCAGGTTTTCAAAATACCTTCAGCCAATGTATCCTGCAGCAAAGTTCCATTATCTAGTGTAAAATACTGCTCAAAGATATGACTCATTACATCAACCACTCCTGCAGCTGTTTGCCACTTATTGACTGTAAATGTATAAGTCGGGTCCAGTATTGAGAATTTTGGTCGCAAAGAATCATGACCTGTCGCGCGCTTTTCTTGTGTCGCTTCATTTGATATGACGGTATTACCGTTCATCTCACTACCAGTTGCTGCCAACGTTAATATTGTTCCGATTGGGAGAACAGTTCCAACACTGGCTTTTCTTTCGTAAAAATTCCAGGCGTCACCATCGTAATTTACACCGAGAGATATTGCTTTGATACAATCGATCACACTTCCTCCTCCAACTCCAAGAATAAACTCTATTTGATGTTCACGACATAAGCGAATACCTTCTCGTACACTTTCAATACGCGGATTAGGCTGAATACCTGCCAACTCAACAAATTCAATTTGACTGGCCTGAAGAATGCTCACCAGCTTTTCGTACACACCACTTTTTTTGATGGACCCACCGCCATATGCCAGAAGTATTTTATTACCATACGGTAATATTTCTTGTCCTACTTCTATAATACGATTTTTCCCGAAAAGTATTTTCGTTGAGGCCTGATAAGTAAAATTCCGCATGTTGAAGATTTTAACGTTTGTTCACAAAAATAATACCATAATTAAGATTTAAAATCAAGTTCAGTAAATATTCAACAACAAACATAAGTGTTTCGCAGTTTATTTAATTTTTTACACAAAAAGGGTGCTCCGTTGAGCACCCTGAAAGTTGAAATATTTGAATTACTGGAATCTGGTTCTTAATTAAAACTATACCCGGTCCATCCGAATACTGATGTATCACATCCGGTTAGCCCTGCTGCTTCAACGTTAATAGAAGCGTTTACTTCACCTTCACCATTGATTATCTCGCCGGTTAAATCAGTTGCTAAATCGGCATAGTTTAACTCAATGGAAGTACCATCAGCGGCATAACCCTTTTGGTCGGTTAAATCTACCAGATCTCTAATAGTACCAATACCTTTTACTATACAGTTGGTGATTGTAGCCCTGGCTCCACGACGGATTTTCAATGCATCGTGCATTAAGCCACCGAAACCATTTTCTCCTGAATCATCTGAATTTTCAGCATTTGTAACAATGGTAATATTGGTCATTGTAAAGTCCGACTGATAAAAATGTGTTGGGCCATTGCCATCAAGATTACCATCTGCTTCAACACCACGCGGATCGCCTTCTGACGATACGAAATCCGGTTCCCAGATACCATAAGCATTGTCAAGCGTACCAGTCCATCCTTCTGTGACATCAAACATATCATCATCTGAATTGACAACTAACAGGTTAGTCACATTAACAGAACCACCAAACCATTCGATACCATCATCCGCACCATGCTTTACATAGATATTTTCTACAGTAGTTCCATTACCAACACCGTTAAGTGTCAAACCATTGTGCTCTTTATCTTCAGATGATTTAGCACCGGTATACTCAAGAATTAAATACTGAACCGAACCCGAGTTATCATTCTCCTGGTCACCACCGTACTTGATGTTTGAATTAACCTCGGTTGATCCTTCGTTCAGTGCCTGATCCTCGTTGGCACCTGAGATTGGGGCGTATCCATTTATTATCAGACCACCCCATCCGCCCGGATACTGATCTTCTGAAGTCATTACCACAGGCTGATCTTCTGTACCTTGTACATCAATCTGAGCACCTCTCTCAACAATAATGTATTTTGAATAAGCTGCCGATATTGATCCACTTGTGGAGCCTTTAATAACAGTTCCGGCCGGAATGGTTAATTTGGCACCTTCTTTAACACTTAATGTACCGGTTAATAGATAAGTAGTGTCAGCATTTAAAGTTCTATCAGCTGTGATATTACCTTTAAGCTCACCCTCTCTCTCGATAGTAATTTTGTCATCGTCGTTGTTACATGCTGTTAGAAGTATCGCAGCCGCTGAAAGGCTGAATAAAAACTTTTTCATAAGTATAAAATAATAGAGTTAATAATGTAATTATTGAAGTTTTATTTAAAATGTATAAGACACGCCTATGCTTATTGCCTCACCCTTGCGAAAACTCATCAAGGTTACCGGCTCACCTCCAGAATAAGGTTCCCTGGTTATTTTATATTCAGGGTTCAGCAAGTTCTGAGCTTTGATGTTCAGGCCCCAATGTTTATTTAATTTGGCTGTTGCTATAAAATCCAGAGTTCCCACCGCAGTTTCATTGGTATCTTCAAATCCACTGGTTCCGACGGTGTACAACTTATCGCTTGTATAATTGTAGACCATAGCTGCTGTAAAAGCACTAGCTCCCTTTTTATAGCTATAGGTAAGGTCGGTATTTATAATTAAAGGAGCAGCTCCTTCCAGCTGACTGCTTGAATTAGTAAAAGGAATATTTTCATCATCGCGACCTAGCTCGGCATGTGTATAGATATATGAACCGTTAATTCCTAATGCCAGCTTTTTACTTACATGGTCTGATTGATATTTATAAATATTTTTACGTATCTCAACTTCTAATCCGGCGGCGGTTGCATAATCTGCAATGTTACGATAGGTAAGAAAACCCGCTGCTGACAGCTCTTCAATTCTGGAAATCGGATCGATAATGTGCTTATAGAATCCTCCTACGCTAAATATTTCATCATTGGAAAGGTAGAAGTCGTACTTTAAGTCCACATTATAGTTTTGCGAAGGCTGCAGATTAGGGTTACCCTGACTTCTGAATGTTTCACCGGTGTACTCAAAAGGTGCAACTTCTTTGGCCTGCGGCATGGTGTAAGTCTTACTCAATCCTAAACGCAATGAGTTTTTGTCGCTGAAGCTGTATTTACTGTTGATGCTTGGTAAAACATACAACTCGTTAATGGAGGCACTGCCGACACCAGCTTCAACAGTATGATAATCCACTAAAAAGTCAACCATATCGATCCGCACACCACCTGATACAATTAGCTGAGGTGAAAGCTGATAGGTTCCATTTACAAATCCACTATGAATATAGGATGATACCGAATATTCATTTTCATATACGTCAATGTAGAAATCGCCAGAGGACGGGTCGCGTGGCACTCCCTGATTGGTTGCATTAAAGAATGAATCCAGATCAATATTATTTCGGTGAAAAGCAACACCACGATTGTAAACTTCCATACCATATACATCTCCCTCAAACTCTCTGTTGGTAATCCTGCCTTTATACCCAAAATCCAGCTTTGAGATGCCATCATCCTTCAGGCTATATTCAAACTCTGCACGCATATTTGCATCTGTTTCTCTCAGTGCGGAGAAGAATCGTTGCTGCGACGTTTGTGAGGTCATAAAGCGTAGCATTTCATCATTCTGGTCTACAATCATGCGATTGATTCGACGGTCGGGTTCATTACCTGCAATATAATTGACTGAAACACCAGGTTTGAAGGTTAAACGCGAACTTAGTTTTAAATCGGCATACAATTGATTAACTAATAACGTATTGTCATTCACTTGCTGACGTATTGTATAAGCATTATCCCCCACGTTTCCTCCCCGGTTTTCAATTTCAGCATCATAGCCTTCATACGTTCCGTAATATGCACGGTTGGTATGAATATATAGTGTGTTAAAGGAAATTGAGTTATCCATATTTAGCTGATAATTAACATTACCACCCAACATATGAGACGTACTTCTGATGTATTTTTCATAGTCAAAATCTTCATCGATTCTACCATTTGTAGCTGTGCTTCTCACCACCCCTTCATTGGAGAAAAAATCCGTGTCGTAATTACCAATCACATAATAGTTCAATTTATCATTAACCGAAGCTCCTCCGCCGAAGTTAAATGATTGATTAAGGGTAAAATTATTTCTTGATGGATTTAGCTTGTTATTAAATCCCCATGAGTCACTTGTAGCACTTCCCGGATTTTTTGCATAACCAACACCATTAACTCCATCAGGCGAAATAAAACTATTGCCTATGGTAGCCATGTTACCTCCCAAAGAACCGCCAATAGAGAATTCGCCATCGCCTGTCAACTCTTTTGAGTTAACGTTGATTATTGCTCCACCCACGTCGCCATGACCTTCTGAGTTAAATACCTTATTGACATCAATGGATTGAATAACATCTGACCCAAAGAAATCTAGCGATATATTTTTATATTCCGGATCTTCGGAAGGTACCGGGAAACCATTAAGCATAGTGGCATTGTATCTATCGCCTAAGCCACGGACAAATACATTTTTAACCCCTTCCTGTTTATTAACACCCGACATTTTAGTTACAGCTCCTTCAGCATCACTAACCCCTTTGCGCGATAACTCCTGGGCTCCTATGGATTGTTTGGCCATTACGGCCTTCTTTTGCTCTAAAAGCAGTAAGTTTTCTGATTCACGATTGGCCTTAGCCACTACTGTAACCTCACCCAAATCGAGTTCGGCAGGGCGTAGTTTAATATCGAGGACCACCGGGTTATCCTCATTGACTTTAACATTGGCAAAAACCTCGGGCTCATATGAAATATACTGACACCTTATATTATACACACCAGGCTCAAGAGGTGGCATTTCAAAATCACCCATAAAATTGGTGATGGTACCAATAACGGTTCCTTCAACAGAAATGGTAGCCCCAACCAACTCTTCTCCTGTATTAAGGTCGGTAACTTTTCCTGTAACAATTCCAGTTTGGGCCATCACATTACATGATATAATTAAAAGGATGGTCCAAATTTTTAATTTAAGTTGCATAGTTAATTTCTTGATTCAATTATTTCAATTTCACGGCTCTCTGTTTGCCAAAATTGAACCAAGCTTGGTTAAGAAGTGTCAATTAAAAATGCAATAATAAGCACTTAACATTCTGGTAACCTACAAAACCCATTCAAAACACATAAAGCACTATTAATCTGCACATTGCACATTATTAGTAACAAATCGTTATTTCTTTTATTAATAATCAGAGTAATTGTAAGCGATCAAAAGTCTTTAACTCGTTATTATTCCAATACCAATAAAGCTAAGCTAAAAATGGTGATGTCATTAACTTTCTTAACCCACGGCAGTTATTTATACCAAATGGCTGTTTCAAAAAACGATTATTTACAATAATATGGGGTATTGAAAAAATGAAAGTTAATATGAGAAATAAGTCAAATAACAGTAAAAGTCATGACATTAAAGGTTAAGATAACTTTAAATTAACAGGTAAAAAAACATGTAGTTTTTCACGAAGGAAAATGAAATATCGGCTCGGTTACTTTTTAGTTAACACTTCTAAACAGGTAGATGTTAATAAAAGTCAAGAATTTATGACTGATTATTTTTTGGCACGCTGCCAAATTGTTTTGGTGCAATGGTCAAAATACAAAAAAGGGTAACCCGAAGGCTACCCTTTATATCAAAATCAAATAAATGATTACATATTCATACCGCCACAAACATGAATGGTTTGACCACTCACATAAGCTGATAGATCAGAACCTAAGAATACACAGATGTTAGCAACATCCTCAGGTGTACCACCACGCTTCAAAGGAATCTTCTGTTCCCAATCCTTCTTCACGTCTTCAGGCAGTTTACCAGTCATCTCAGTAATAATGAAACCCGGTGCAATAGCGTTACTACGGATACCACGCGAACCAAGCTCTTTAGCGATTGATTTAGTAAAACCAATCATACCTGCTTTAGAAGCTGAATAGTTAGCCTGACCTGCATTACCACTAACACCCACAACCGAACTCATGTTAACGATTGAGCCTGAGCGCTGACGCAACATGGTTGGCTGAACAGCTTTGGTGAAGTTAAATACCGACTTAAGGTTTACATTAATTACTGCATCCCACTGGTCTTCGGTCATACGCATTAACAATGTATCCTTTGTAATACCAGCGTTATTAATTAAAATGTCGATAGAGTCGAAATCTTTGGCGATTTCAGCCACTACTTTCTGAGTATCTTCAAAATTACTGGCATCAGAAGCATAACCTTTAGCCTTCACACCAAGTGCTTCAAGCTCTTTTTGTGTTTCTTCTGCAGTCTCGTTAATTACTAAGTCAGTAAATGCTACATTACAACCTTCTTGTGCAAATCGGATAGCAATTGCTTTACCAATGCCTCGTGCAGCACCAGTTACAATAGCCGTTTTTCCTTCTAGTAACTTCATATTTTATTATTTAAGTTTTGATGAACCTTTTCAATGACCTGTTCATCATTACAATAAATTAATGTGTTAAAACTTGATAGCTAAGACATATCATCAACTATCTGTTTCAAACTTAACCGGACAAAAATAGAACAATTCTTAGCTTTTCGCTATTTTTTTTGTTGAAATGCGGACTTGAATGTAAAAGACATGCATAAAGCCTTGGAGAAGATTCACCAACATTATCTGATGCGACCAGTTTAATGGCATCTTCTTCTGAAGTGGTTCATACAACTATCGACAAAATGCCCATTAGTCGAAACTCCATCCAGAAGCGTTGATACACTATACTCATTTGCGAACTAGCTACACATGCAGGTTACTTATTTTAGAATTACTCGTGACTTGACTTAGTCTCACTATAAAAAACAACCCGATGACTATTAATCATCGGGTGCTTTCATAATTCACATCTACAACTAATTACATAACTTCTAGTTTTCTAATGCCTTTACCACTGTAGCGCCTAAGTCAGCAGGTGATTCAACAACATGTAACCCACATTCTTTCATAATCGTCATTTTAGCAGCTGCCGTATCATCCTTTCCTCCAATAATAGCTCCGGCGTGTCCCATTCTTCTACCTTTTGGTGCTGTTTGTCCAGCAATAAACCCAACTACAGGCTTAGTACCGTTTTCCTTTATCCAACGAGCTGCATCAGCTTCCATTGTACCTCCAATCTCACCTATCATTATAACAGCATCCGTTTCTGGATCATTCATAAACAGCTCAACAGCTTCTTTGGTAGTTGTACCAATTATGGGGTCCCCCCCAATTCCGATAGCCGTTGAAATCCCTAGTCCGGCCTTTACAATCTGATCGGCTGCTTCATAAGTTAAAGTACCTGATTTGGAAACTACACCAACCCTTCCCTTCTTAAATACAAACCCAGGCATTATGCCAACCTTGCATTCTTCAGCTGTTATGACACCAGGGCAGTTAGGTCCGACTAACCGCACATCTTTCCCTTCCATATAAGCTTTAACCTTTACCATATCAGCCGTGGGGATACCTTCAGTAATAGTAACAATCACTTTTACTCCTGCTTCAGCCGCTTCCATAATTGCATCTGCCGCAAATGGAGGTGGTACAAAAATGGCACTTACATCAGCTCCAACTTTTTGAACAGCATCTGAAACGGAATTAAAAACAGGAAGTCCTAAATGCTCTGTTCCACCTTTTCCTGGCGTTACACCACCAACCACATGGGTTCCATATTCAATCATTTGAGTGGCATGAAATGTCCCCTCGCTTCCGGTAAATCCTTGTATAATAACTTTTGAGTCTTTATTTACTAATACGCTCATAGGGTAAATAGATTTTAATTAGCGATTATTTTAAGAGTATAAATATTTCTTAATGTAGATAACCGAAATCTAGGCCGTTTGTTTTACGTTTTTGGATTTTCATCATTTTTTAAGATTATTACATTCCTGTCAACAACTTGTAATATCAACTATAGTGTAAAGAATTCTGTAATAATTAGAATCTGTATCCCTTTGATTCCAAACGATTTTATAATTTTACACATAAAACAACCAACATGAGAGCCATTACCTTCATACTACTATTAATATCGACTTATACATACGCTCAGGTAATCGAAGCGCTACCTGACAGTTTAACCAAGCGCATCTTAATCGCTCACCCCACAGTCTCAACCATTGAGGTTCTAAATACCCTAAATGAAAATAGCTTACTTGATTTATCAACAACACAATTATTAGGGGTTTATCACAAAGATGAAGTCTATAATTACGCAAAATCTCAAACAGTGATAGATTCTCTTAGCCATATCAACATTCAACTTTATGAAATCAAGGACACACTTGTAACTGATAGTCTATTTTGCCCCAATAACATCACTCCAACTTTTGAAGTGTTATTTAGAGAAAGTGAAGGTGTTATCTTTTTTGGTGGGCCAGATATTCCACCACATATATACGGAGAAGAAGCTCACCCTCGCACGCTTGTTACAGATCCCTTTCGACATTACTTTGAAGCTTCGTTTATTTATCACTTGATTGGC
The DNA here is from genome assembly GCF_982718395.1 of Carboxylicivirga sp. Classification (NCBI taxonomy): domain Bacteria; kingdom Pseudomonadati; phylum Bacteroidota; class Bacteroidia; order Marinilabiliales; family Marinilabiliaceae; genus Carboxylicivirga; species Carboxylicivirga sp. The sequence continues at coordinate 10,508 of NZ_CEXQWX010000049.1, read as the reverse complement.
GGATATCAAAACATTGAATACAAGCCTTTACTTGAGCAAAATACAGAGTACTTACTATTTGGTATCTGCCTTGGTATGCAAACAATGAATATTGCTTCAGGAGGAACTCTCATTCAGGATATTTCTTCGGAAGTTTTTTGTAGTGATGAGACAAAAGGTCTGGAACACCTCGATTGTGAAGAAATTCATCGCAACTTCTATGCTAAAATGGATACCTACTCTTCTTTAAATTTATCCGGTTCGCATTTCCATCGCATTTGCTTTAAAGATTATTTCTTTCCGAACATGACACAGGTGTCTACTGAATTGGAACCTATTATTAATAGTTATCACCATCAGGCCGTAGAAAAATTAGGTAAAGGCTTTGAGGTAGCTGCTACATCAAGCGATGGTAAAATCATTGAAGGTATTTTTCATTCACACTATCCAAATGTATTTGGTGTACAATTTCATCCTGAACGGGCTCAGTATTTCCTAAAGAGTAAGAAATACCAGATTAAACCCAATGATCAACCCAAATACCTGGATGATTACCTGGATGAAAAAAGCATGCAATTTCATATTCAATTCTGGAAGGCAATTAATAATATACTACAAGAACTTTAGTACAATTATTCACAAAGCTCCTAAAACAACAAAAGCCCATCCGTAAAGATGAGCTTTTGCGGTCTGGATGACAGGTCAGTATTCTAATCCAGCATTCTTTTGAATTGGGATAATTCATTCGAATCAGATGAAATAAGCCAACTCAAGTATTTCCTATTAGTTTTCTTTAGCCTCAATTCCTCTCTTAATGCGTCGGTTTTGCTTTCAAACTTTCTGACATAAACCAACTTCCAAGGTACTTTTTGGGAAGTATATTTACTTTCTCCATTATTATGGCGCTCTAACCTTACGAATGGATTTTTCGTGGAGCCTTTGTAGTATGTCCCATCCGCAAAGCTTTCAATTATATAAACAAAGTAATGCATCTATAAAACAACAAAAGCCCATCTGTAAAGATGAGCTTTTGCGGTCTGGACGGGACTCGAACCCGCGACCTCCGGCGTGACAGGCCGGCATTCTAACCAGCTGAACTACCAGACCTAAAATTGAAGTTAAAACAAGCGGTCTGGACGGGACTCGAACCCGCGACCTCCGGCGTGACAGGCCGGC
>NZ_CEXQWX010000049.1:0-9253 GCF_982718395.1 Carboxylicivirga sp. | reverse complement strand
ACCCGCGACCTCCGGCGTGACAGGCCGGCATTCTAACCAGCTGAACTACCAGACCAGTTTTACACTTCAGTATATCTAGCGAAACTAAACAAGCGGTCTGGACGGGACTCGAACCCGCGACCTCCGGCGTGACAGGCCGGCATTCTAACCAGCTGAACTACCAGACCAGTTTAGATTCATTTCAGTAAATTTTAAATTACAATTTCACTTTTAAAATCGCTGCTTTCCTTTATTCATACCGGCTCAGGTAGTATCCCTGTTTCTGAAAGCGATGCAAAGATAAAGCTTCTTTTTATTTATCCAATATATTTTTTCAATAGATATTTAATTTAATTCAAACTTATTACTTTCATCATTTGGTATCAGACGATTAAGAAAGAAACTTTTTTTCGTTATTTTTTGGTTCCACTAAGAATCTAATAAAATCGAGAGATATTAAAGCATATATAATCTTTGAACCACCTTATCAAGTAAACTAATTTTATATAACCAGCGCATATAAATACAAAGGGTGTCACCTCGCGATAACACCCCCAATTATATTCGTCGTATAGCTAACTACTCTTTATCAACCTTTTTCAGCAATGCTTTAACAGTAATTACTTCCAGGTAGGTTGTTCCACCACCAATTCCGAAACTACCTCCTAAATAAGCCACTAAATCGTCTTCTACAAGCACATCTTTCTTAAGTAGTTTTTTAAGTGTTTTCTTTAAAATCTCCTTTTTGGAGCTACCATCTTCCATTAAGCGAGGAACGACACCGTATGACAAGGCAAGCTGACGTCCTACGTTTGAATTGTAACATAAAGCATAAACAGGACAAGCACCTCTAAATGCTGCCAAATACCTTGCTGTTTTACCCGTTAAACTATCAGTTAATACTGCTTTAATATCCAGATTTTTACTTGCTCTAACAGCTGTATCTGCTAAATAAGAAGTAATATCATTTTTGTCGCTAAGAACAGGTATATCATAACGGCTATCTTTTGAAGCTTCTACTTCTTTAGCAATTTTAGCCATAGTTTTAACTGCTTCAACCGGGTAATTGCCATAAGCCGTTTCGCCACTAAGCATGATGGCATCAGTACGATAATAGATAGCGTTAGCAACGTCAGTTACCTCTGCTCGCGTTGGGCGAGGATTCTTGATCATAGTGTGCAACATTTGTGTCGCAACAATTACAGGCTTCTTTGCCTCAACACACTTACGAATCATTCGTCGTTGGATACCAGGAATCTTCTCTTGAGGTATTTCAATACCAAGATCTCCCCTGGCAACCATCACTCCATGAACATGCTCTAAGATCTCATCCAGATTTGCAACTCCCTCCTCGTTCTCAATCTTAGCAACAATCTTCATCGGGCTTTCCATTTCATTCAGGATTTGCTGCACTTCCAGTACATCTTCTTTATTTCGAACAAAAGAATGCGCTACAAAATCAATATTATTTTGAGCGGCGAACTTAATAAAGTTGCGATCTTTTTCTGTAACGGATGGCAGGTTAATACGAACGCCAGGAACGTTTACACTTTTGCGACTTCCAACAACACCATCATTCAACACTTTACAAAGCAGATGATCATCTTCTTTAGAAGTCACCTCCATAGCTACTTCACCATCATCAATCAGGATTTGACCACCAACAGGCATATCCTTAACAAAATCCTGATAGCTAACGCAAATACATTCTTTAGAAGACATGCTATCTATATCGCCTTTTACCTTTAATATATCACCGGTGGTAAGTACGATATCATCCTCACATTTGGTTGTTCTGATCTCTGGTCCTTTGGTATCAATCAAAATAGCTATCTTATCCGATACAGCTCTAACGTTGGTAATAACCTTAAGAACTCCTTCAAAATCCTGATGCGCCGTATTAAGACGAACCACATTCATTCCAGCCTTGTAAAGCTTTTTAAGAAAATCAACATCACAACTGCGATCCGAAATTGTAGCAACAATTTTGGTAAACTTCTTCATAATTAAATTTTTCTTGGTGGTATGCAACAATTAATATATTTCCAAACAAAGTTCTTCCCCAACTTTATTCAGATATTTTTCTACTTATTTTTCTTCCTGAAATATTTTACGACCTTTTTAAAGCTTCAATGGCTAAACGATAAGAATCAAAACCAAAACCTGCAATCACACCTTTACAAACGGCTGATAAAAATGATTTATGCCTGAATTCTTCGCGCTTATGCACGTTACTAATGTGAACTTCAATTACCGGACTTTCAATAGCTGATATGGCATCGGCAATAGCCAAAGAGGTGTGTGTATAAGCCCCGGCATTTAGTATAACTCCATCTACCCTATAACCTTCTTCATGAAGCTTATCTATTATATCACCTTCGCTGTTAGACTGATAATACATCAGATCATCAGCCTTGTACTCTTCAACAAGCTTGTTAAAATAATCCTCAAATGATTCGCTTCCATAAATGGAAGTTTCTCGTTTTCCTAATAAATTTAGGTTAGGTCCATTAACTATTAACAAGTTCATCTGCCGATTTCTATTTTTCGCTGCAAAATTACGATAGTTTGTTGGAATAAAAAAACAAGGGCTCTTTTTTAGGAATTAATAGGAAAAATAAACATTATCTTAAATTTTTTTAGACTTTTCTTGCTCGTTATCAGATCAATTTTTATTTTTACTGATGTAAAATAATCGGGAAACATTTTAAAAATTTTAATTATGAATTGGGAATCAGAAATTAAAGAATTCAGAAACTATTTGAAAATTGAAAAAGGATTATCTGAAAATTCTATTCATGCCTACATTACAGATCTAACGAAGTTAGTTACTTTTCTTGAGGAAAAGAATATTGACAAAGGTCCTGAGGACATTATTCTAGCTGATCTGAAAGACATGATGGAATGGATTGGCGAAAGAGGTATCAGCCCAAGAACTCAAGCCAGAGTAATCAGTGGTATTAAGTCTTTTTACAAGTTTTTATTAATTGAAGAAAAAGTAGAAAAAGATCCTACTGCATTACTTGAATCGCCAAAAATTGGTCGTAAGCTTCCGGATATTTTATCTGTGGAAGAAATTGACGCAATCATTAATTCTGTTGACTTAAGAAAATCAGAAGGTCAGCGTAACAAAGCAATTCTTGAAACTCTTTACAGCTGCGGCTTACGTGTTTCTGAGCTTATCGAATTAAAAATTTCAAATCTTTTCTTTGAGTCTGGTTTTATTAAAATTGAAGGGAAAGGTAACAAAGAAAGATTAGTGCCAATCAGCTCCAAAGCGATAAAAGAAATTAATTTGTACTTAAGTGAATATCGTCGTACTCTTAAAATCAACAAAGAGGATGAGGATATTTTATTCTTAAACCGTCGCGGTCGTAAGTTATCTCGTGTAATGATCTTCACTATCATTAAAAACCTTACTCTGAAGTTAGGATTTGAGAAGAATATCAGTCCTCATACTTTCAGACATTCTTTTGCAACACACTTAATCGATGGCGGAGCCAACTTAAGAGCTGTTCAGGAGATGTTAGGACACGAATCAATTATTACAACTGAGATTTATACGCATCTCGATAAAGAATATTTGAAAAATACTTTAATCCAGTTCCATCCAAGATCATAGGATTAGTCAAAAACTAAAAAGAGCGCAATCAAAATTTGATTGCGCTCTTTTTTTTCAAATAACTATAAATGAAAACAATAGAATTCTTTATCGGCATTTCTTACAAACGCCACTAACCTCAACCGATACTTCATTAATTTCATATTCAGGAATAGAGATCTTTATCGCCTGGTCAATGTGAAGGCAGGACACTTCATTACATTTGCTGCATTTAAAATGAATATGTTCATGGTTGTGACAGTGCATTGAACATCCCTGACTACATAATGCATAATAAATTTCATCACCTGTTGTGTATGCTTTATGAACAATTCCACTATCTATTAATGCGTTGATCGTTCGATAAAGTGTTACTCTATCAAAACTCTTCAAATGCTTTTGTATATCTGAATATGGAAGGGCTGAACCATTATCTGATAAAAGCTTCAATAGCTCAACCCGGATAGGAGTAGCTTTTAATTTTCGTTCTCGTAAATAATTCTTAATGTCTTCCAGGTCATTCATAAATGCAAAAATATTCTAATTACCAATATTTAAAAATAGTACTCAGAGTTTACTGGTCAAATTATACAACAGGGTTCAGATAATAACTTAAAATCTTGTTTCGGTAATAGATGTTTTTACTTTAAGACATACAGCTGCTTAATCTAATTGATTTTTGTAAGATAGATACCAAAGTATTGTAAAACGATTGCTTGATAATAAAACAAATTCTACCGATGTAACATTTTTATACTCAAACCCAATGGTGTTGACCATCCTTCTTTATCCGTCAAGTAAATTTGAAAGTGATAATCGCCTTCATCAAATAAGCCTTCTCCATTTTGCGATGGGATTGAAATGGGTAAGTATGCTTCGTACTCCTTCTCTCCTGAAGGGATTTGGTAATCTTCCAGATAAACATATGGATTGACTGGTTGCTTTTTAGGCGACAGCTCACATTCTTCTATATTATGACCATGTGAATGATGGTCGAAATTATGGTGTATATCAATGCTGTAAGCACCAAGCTCTTCATTATCACTGAATAATGCCCTAAAATTAAATGTTTCACCAAAATAGATGGTATCACAAAAGGAAGGGAAAGCATGAATATAGTCTGTATGAATCACCGGCTTTTCGGTGTCTATATCGGTCTTGTTATCACAGGAAAAGAGTACTATGATAGCAGCGAAAATGATTATGCTTTTTATTTTCATATGTTTATAATTTTCTTTCAATGGTCGTAACTTGTCCCCCCAAAGCAGGATGGAACACTCAAGAAAATTTATTCATCCTCCTGTTTGTAAGTTAGATGATTAAGTTTTACATGTTCGTTGCATTACCAAATGTAATTAATATCCGGCCAGTTACTATCATACCGGCCGGACAATACAATTAATCTTCAAAATCAATAGATCACTTTTGAGTGAAAGGTTAATTACCGTATTATTTCGTTGGTTGCTCCAATAAATCTATGTGAGCTTCATCGCTTCCAGTTTGGCCTTCCATGTCAATAACTTCAAGGTGAAAGTGGTACTCACCAGCACTAAAATCTCCAGGAATCTCAACATGCTCATGAAATTCAGCATTCTTAGTTCCTACATATTTACCTTCAAACTCAACTTCAAGTTCGTCATCAGTTGTTTCTGAATGTAGCTCAACTATAATTTTTGCAATCTTTCCTTCCGCTGTAATCTCAGCATCAATGTGCAAGTCTTCGCCAATTACAGCAGTATTATGATCATCATCATGTGTTTTAACTTGAATTTCATCATGGTGATGACCATCACCTAATTCGTGAATTTCAACTACTGGCTTAGCCGGTGCATCATCATCATTGTCGCATGCAGTAAACAACAAACCGACAGATAATAGAGTTGTAAATAAAATTTTTGCTTTCATCATTTTAAACTTTAAATGGTTAATTATTATTGTTCTTTATAATTGTGTTCCGAATGGAATGGATATATTCAATACAATATTTCGTCCCTGTTCAGGAATGCTCATTAGTTTGTAATAACTGGTATGGTTTAGATAGGCCGTGTTTAAAAGGTTTTGGACCTGCATATTCACCGAAAGTTTCTGATTTTTCAGTTTGACATCTCCACCAAATCCTATATTTACAAGCGTGTAACCTGGCGTTGGATCTTCAGGAGGAACAATGTCGTTTTGGGCGGCTGTTAGCCGATAATCAACCGAGAAGTAGGGATTTTCTGCAAATCCTAATTTATTTTTCTGATATTTTAGGTTGATAATTGCCGATGGAGGAGGTGAGAATGGCAGTGTAAACCCCTCCTTTGCTCCTGATAATTGAAGCGAATAAACATACTCTCCGATAATGCCCAGTGTTAAGGATTTAAGCAACTGGTAATGGGCATGTATCTCACCACCATACCTAAGCACTCGGCTTTGCGTGTAATAAAAAACCTGGTAGCCTTGATTGAATTCACTGGTGGGATTGAGGTAAATATAATTAGAGAAATAATTCAAAAAAGGGCTTGCACCAATGGCAAAGAGTGGTTTAGAATATTCAACTCCCGCATCCAATTGCCAAGATGTTTCAGGTGATAAATCTGCATCGCCCACTTCGTAACGGAAATAGTGGTAATTAATACCATTGGCTGCCAGCTCCTGTGCAGTAGGCATACGAAAACTTTTCCCGGCATTGAACTTTAATATCCAGTTTGAAGGATTGTAGTTATAGCCTATTGACCAGCTGAAGTTTGAGAAATTTCGTTCTGTTGCACTGGCTCTTTTCAAATAATGGTAAGTAGTATCATTCTCTTCAACAACAGGCGATAAAAACCAGTCGTTATATTGATGGATGGATACATGGCCATAATCGTATCGGCCACCAGCTTGTACTGATGAAACATTGGATAAGGCATATTTTAACACAATATATCCACCAAGGCTAGTGCGCTGATAGCTTGGAATAATAAATCCTCTGCCGCTGATTTCATTATTGTGATAATCACTATTAAATCCCGCTGTTAATGAAAACTGATCATTAATGGCATACCTGATATTCAGGTTGGCCGAATAGTAATCTTTTTTAAACTCACGTTCTAACTCAGAGGGAAAGGGTAAAGTATCTGGAAAAACCGGAGGCATGTAACCATGTTGGGTGTATTGGCTCCATTCCTGCCTGAAATTACGTTGAAAACCTCCGTCAAATTCAATTTGCAAATCGTTTTTTCGCCATTGGGTCTTATTCAATATTTTTAAATGACTGACCTCATAATGCGGGAGTAGAATATCCCTTGATGATTTGTCGTGGACTTCAGAATCCACCTCACGGGGCTCTAATCCATGTGCATTTGCAAAAAAACCGCCTTTGCTATTGGTTTGGCTGGCAAGTATTCTGCTTTGAAAATTATCTTTTACAATTCCAATTGTACCGTGGTAATTGTGTTCGTATCCGGCAGTATTTCGCATTTGTCTTTTGTGCAAGCCTACCTTGTACGAATAGGAATCAGGGAAGATAACCACGGTATCAGCCGGTACACGGTAATCGCCATAACTTAAAACGGTTGCCCTTACGCCTGCATACAACCAATTTTTTCTTCCCGTTAATGAAAGGGAAGAGCCCACTAAAGCATTATTTGATTTACCTATAATGTCTACATTTCCTTGAAAGGTGTTTGGTGCAGGTATTTTGTTGTTTTTAATATTAATAATGCCACCTATGGCATCGCTACCATACTTCAATGAAGCAGGTCCTTTAATAACCTCAATGTTTTCAACTGCAAACTGGTCAATCTCCAAGCCATGATCAGCTCCCCACTGTTGAGCTTCATGTTTGATATTATTCTCAACAACAACTACACGGTTAAATCCCAAACCACGAATAACAGGTTTGGACTGACCTGAACCGATATCAATGGTACTAACACCTGGTAAGCGTTCCAGGGAATTCATCAGGCTGCCGCCTAAATTCTTTTTCAGGTATTCTTCATTAACTATTTCAATATTCAGTGACTCTTCCTTTTTGCGTTGTTCCGCATAATTATCCTTTACCACCACTTCCTGCAGGCTAAGTGATGAAACCTTTAGTTGTGCCGTGTAGCTTTGGTGACCATTAATCGTAATGGTATCGCTTAAGGTTTTGTAGCCAATAAAGGACACTTCAATTTTATAATGTCCGGCAGGCAGATTATGAAAACTGAAGTTACCAAAGGCATCCGTTATTGAAGCTTTTTCAATTGGATACAGGTAGATAACAGCTCCGGTTAAGGGGCTCTTGTTTTCAGTGCTGATGCTGCCACTTAATTGATAGCCAGTCTGGCTGTACAGGCTGACTTGTATAATACTCATGCAGATAAGTAGCATGAAAAATCGAATCATGTTACGCACATTGAAATGTAAAACCTGAAAATTATAAACATGAATACCCAACATCATATATGGCTATTGAATCTGTTTAAGATCAACAACTACATACCAAAATCTTTGCGTAATTTACGCAAGGATTTGTTGGCGTAATTGCAAATGCATAACACACCTTTGTTCTCCATATTTCATAACCTGATTAGAGATGGATAATCATAAAATAATAGCTTAAAGAATATGTACTGGAGGTGCCCTGGAAGATTTATTGCTTAAAGCTGAATGGTATTTTTGTTGTTTGGTAATCGTTTCATAATTGCACTTAATGAGGGGAATTGCCCCTACTACTACAGTTATATCAACTAAATTCTTTGTCACAAAATGATAATCACAGATTGCACACTTATCTTCGCCTTTTGTTAGGCTGATACCATCATTTTGTTTGTGCTTGATCAATACCTGACACGTTTCATGCGAACAGCAATGATGATGAACATTTTTGTCACCTGAATGGTGCAACAAAACATGCAGTGACTGAAACAAGATTGGGAATACAAACAAGCACAACAAAAGAGGGGCGATATATGATTTAAATTTAATCACTATGCATCTTGATTTTTGCATTCACAACAGGGACTTTTAATTAGCAGCACTGTTTCGCTGTTAGTATACCCTTGTGGCAAGTTATAGTTTTGTACAGATATATTGTCCATGCATTTTACCGACTGACATTCCTGACAGTAGAAATGAGCATGTTTTACGACTTTGTTATCTACTACTATTTTGTGGATAATATTGTACTGATGCAGTGTTTTAAACGAACTGTAAAAGGTTGAGCGGTCATTTTCGTCCGTTAGCCTCTTCCTGATCTCAGTTTCGGATAGAGCCTGACCAACAGTCTCTATAACGTCTATTATACTTTCGCGACTATTACTTCGCTTTAAATTATGACCTCTCAGTATATCTACAGATTTCATAAAAGTAGAAACAACGCAAGTGCAACAATGTTGCAAATGTAGAAAAAAAAATTCTTCCATAAGGAAATCCAGCTGAAATAACAGGCAAATCCAATATTACTCAATAAAGAATACTTGCTAGTTAATACTTCTAAGTGAACTATATTTTTAAGATTGTTTTTTCTTACTTTTGCAGACTTATATAATCACATCATTAGCAAGTAGCTATTGATGAAAATGTAAAAACAGAAGAAAGACAATTACAATTATGGAAATTGCAAGCAAGTACAACCCGTCTGCTACCGAAGACAAGTGGTATAAGTATTGGATGGATAACGAATTCTTTAAGTCGGTTCCTGATGAGCGCGAACCTTACACCATCGTC
>NZ_CEXQWX010000048.1:0-38452 GCF_982718395.1 Carboxylicivirga sp. | reverse complement strand
GAAATCGGCATTATTTTTCCATATAAACGGAGGGGTAGAAAAAAGGCTCCGAAAAGGAGCCTTCAATAATAAAATGGTTAAGTATTTTTATATTTGTGCATCATATCTTCTTTCAGCACCATCACCACCCCATAGTTTTTCAATATCTCTTGTATCAAACTGCCAGCTAACAGAAATATGAAACATTTGGGTGTTACCATAGCGGGAATAATCATTTAATGGGTTATCACCTTTTTTAAAGTCACTATTTAAGAAATCATCCAAATAGTATTTAAATTTAACATTTAAACCCCGTGGAAACTGGATACCTGCAAAAACAGAAGGAACAAAACGGTTGGTACGGTCACTAAACCATTCAGAAGTTTTGTGCTTATCGCCATCAATCCAATACTTATATTTGTAATGAAATAGCAATTCATATTCGGCACCTCCATATAGATAAAAATGATCACGGAACGAACCAAGTTTTAATGCCAATGGCAATCCCAACGTATAGGAACGATGCTTTTCTTTTTCAACATTAAGATCCAACGCATCATCTTCTGTAATAAATCCAATATTCCGAATAGCTAATCCAGAATATAGACCAACCGTATTACTCAAATCAAGGTGTACATATTGACCAACATGAAAAAAAACACTGAATCGTAAATTATTTGAAATACTCTCCATTGTTTCACTATTATTAGGTATTTGTTCAACATCAGCCCATCCAAAAATCATCTCTCCACTCGATATTGTATAAACATCTGTTTGCGCCTTTAAAACACCAAAACCTGAACACAATAAAGCAATTAATAAAAACTTTCTCATAATCGTAAAAATTAGGTTTAACTATATAGTCATAGCAAATATAAACAAATGGCATTCACAAAAAAAGAGGTGATCATCACTGAACACCTCTTCATTATATCTTATAGCTTTCTTATGCCTTACTCTCTTGAGCTTCTTCCTCTTCTTCCACTGCATTAGGATCAAAAAGCTCATTCTCAATCAAAATGTTATACCAATTAAGCACCTTTTTGATATCAGAAACATATACCCTGTCTTTATCGTAAAGTGGCAAAACTTCTTCGAAATACGATTTTAACTCATTCCCTGAACTCTTTGATGAGATAGCCATACCACCATCTTCCTTCTCGTAAATTGCTTTGAATACATCAAACAATTTCACATCTTCATCTTCGGTATATATTGATATATCTTCAAGGGCACTAATTCTGGACGTTGCATAAGCCGGCATCCTCTTTCCATCAATCAATGACTCAACAATAATGGAATTTTTTGCCTGAGACACTAACTTAAACAATCCTCTTTGGCCTGATATTGCTAATATTCCTTTTAACATTTTATTCAATTTGATTTTAATATTCCATGCAAAAATATAACTCTCCAACCTTTACCCAAAAGTTTTTAATCGCTAATGCATTTTTATTATTCTAAATGAACGCTCTTTATCGTTACATTTCTGGTTAAAATACGATAAAACCAATGCATTAACTTGAGCTTTTTCAACGTTGTTCATCAACTTTATTTGATTCCTCTCTCTTTTTTAATTTGCTCATAGGCCTCGTTGACCTTCTTAAATTTTTCCTCCGCGTCTTTTCGAATATCATCTCCCAAATGGGCAACTTTATCCGGATGGTAACGGATAGCCATTTTTTTGTAAGCTTTTTTAATCTCACTATCAACAGCTTTCTCATCTACCTCCAATATCTTATATGCAGATGAATTAGTTTTGACAAACATTGATAAAATGGAATCAAAATCTTTATTTGAAACACCCAAGCCCAAAGCTATCTGTTTAAGACAAAGTTGTTCATTTTTCGATAAATGGTCATCTGCGTGAGCAATACCAAACAATAAATGTAGCAACTCAACTTTGGATGAATAGTTTATATTAACACGTGCCTGATGCACAACTTCATTTACAGGAATATCTTGTTTAAGTATATCGCGCAACATTAAAAGAGCCTTAGCCGACTCTTCTGCTCCAAAGGTTGTTACCAAACTTCGCTTAACGAAATCCAGCTCTGACTTTAACACTTTCCCGTCAGCCTTCATAACGGCTGCAACCAAAACTAACAAAGTTGCCAAAAATCCACTCCGGCTTTTGTCCCTTCCATTTTGCTGTCCGCTAACGAACGATACCTGCTCTTCTGATAAGTGGCCGAACACCAACCCCATTATGGCGCCGATTGGTCCTAATGTCCACCATCCTATACTTGCTCCCAAAAATGATCCTAATAATCCCATTCTATTTCTTTGATAATTTTCAATACTTGATGAATAACTAGATTCTCACCATCGCACATAACAACATAATCTGCCAATTTGCTTTTCTTCTGATCAGTCCATTGCTTGTCCATCCGTCTCATGACTTCCTCTTTTGACAGTGCATCACGCTTCATTACACGACGAAGCCGAACATCAGTTGGTGCTTTTACCAAAATCGTTTTATCAAATTTTTTATAACTCCCATTTTCAAATAAGATAGCAGCTTCCTGAAATAGCAGAGCATCATCTTTAAACTGCAAACACCATTCTTTAAAATGTCTACTAACTGCAGGATGTACAATCTGATTCAATTGCTGTAACAAGCTTCTATCAGTAAATACACGATCAGCCACATACCGACGATTATAGCCAAATGCATCATAAGCTTCATCTCCCAACAATTCAATAATCTGTTGACGTATTTTCTCATCGGCATTAATGAGCCGTTTGGCCTCATCATCCGCAATATAAACCGGATATCCCAATGCCATAATTAACTTTGCCACTGTTGATTTTCCGCTACCAATCCCTCCGGTTATCCCAATCTTTTTCATACAACTTTATTTAGTATGTATTTGCCAGCGTGAGATTCACTCATTAAAAGAATATAATTTTCATTTCAGAATGAACTCAATGTGCCCTTCGTTCCAGTAAGTATTCAATAAATACAGGTTGGTAGGCCATATTATTGATCCCTTTTGGTGATTTATCTACTCTAACTTTCAATCGTCGAGGCAATTGCTGCATATCAATACCTGAGAAATCAATAGTAGCCATAAAATTCTCAACATTATACAATGGCTTACTTAATCCAATATTATACGATACACTTACTTGTGGCGGAAAAGCCTTTAGTTCCAAGCTATCAGGTAGATTAATTGCCGTTATAGGCACATTTATATTTGCTTCAGTAAACGGCTCAATAGGAAATGTAATATTGACCCTTTTGTTTTCCAGCGTCACCCCATTCATCTCGTTCAAAACAACATTTCGAACAATTGTATCACCTAATTCCTCATAAACCAATGGTTTAGTAGAAATATATTGCAAGGTATCGATTGTTTCTTCAGCACCTGAAATCAGAACCGAATCTGGTTTAACCACAATTGGTCCGGATAATTGACACTGCTGCGCAAAACTTAGCTTAGCATCAACCTTAACTGGAACTCTCTTTGTTTTCTTTTCAATCAGAGGAATGAATAATGTATCGGGAGTTATGCTAACAAGCTCCAACCCTACTGCCAGTTTTCCTTCAATTAACTTATAATACTCGTTCGTATTTAGGTTTGCACCTTCAACACCATTCACAGTAGTTCTATCCAATTGCGACAAATCAACAGGTTTAACTGAGAATTGCTGACGTAAATGATATCTGAATATTTTGAATCCTCCACCGCGTATCTTTAAGTTTAACTCCCTTTTGGTACTTCCTTTAACAATCTCATTGTCACTTACGTTAACAAACTTAACCGGAAAGCTAACTTCGGTAGTATAGTCATCTTTTTGCAAGGCATTAAGAACCCAAAAACACGCTGATAAAAATAAAAAAACCAAGAAGATCAGCGCGTTTCCATCTTCGCGTGCCTCCTTAGTTTTTCCTAAAATAAGATTGATATATTTTTTTAACTGTGCTTTAATATTGTTCATAGTACAAAGATCAGAATAACACAAAAGTAATTAATCTTTGTAAGAAAACTAAGCAAAGTACAGTACCTGTCTGCTTACTTATTAGCAGCAACGTCTGTCATATCCATAACGATGGCCGACTTATCCATCTTTACTTTAACTCCATCAGCAATCTCAACAGTTACAAATTGATCCTTTACTTCGGCAACCTTTCCGTAAATTCCGCCAGTTGTGATGACTTTATCACCTTTTTTTAATGCTTCACGATACTTGCGTAATTCTTTCTGACGCTTCATTTGAGGACGAATCATAAAGAAGTAAAACACAATTATTATCAGCACAAATGGCGCAAATGACATTAAAGGATTTCCACCTTCTGCCGCCTGAGGAGGCATGCTTAAAATTACATTGAAAAAATTCATACCAAAATATTATTTAATTCTATTTAATACTTGCCCAAACAAGCAGTTCATGCTTTTTAATTGAATCGTTCGCAACAACGACAACCTGTTTAACCTGCCTTCCCTTCCATCCTTTAGTATCAAAAATGATTTCCACAAAAGCGGTATCCTCTGGGTTAATCGGCTCTTTTGTAAAGATTGCATCAGTACAACCACATCCATGTTTGATTTTTTGGATAGTGGCCGGATATTGTCCTTTATTAATCACTTTAAACCGATGGCCAACAACATCGCCTTGCTTAAGTTCTCCAAAGTTGTGCGATAATTCAGTAAACTCCAACTTGCCTTTCCCTTTTAAAGCTTCACCTTTTTTATGACCAACACCACAGCCAATAAACGTCAGAGAAATCAAAAAATATGCAAGGGTACTTCTCACCATAACCACTATGACTAGTTGGCTTTACCTGGTTTATTAATGATCTTTTCACTAATTAAATGCTCCGTGATTTTATCTAATACACCATTAATAAAAACACCGCTTTTGTTGGTCGAGTAATATTTGGCAATTTCGATGTACTCGTTTAACGATACATTAATTGGTATATTCTTAAATTCTGTAATCTCCGCAATAGCAACCTGCATAATTACTACATCAAGGTATGCTACACGATCAAAATCCCAGTTTTTAGTAAACTTTTTGATCAACTCCATGTAATCTTTTTGGTTTACCAATGCTTTACGACATAATCTTTGTACGAAATCACGATCTTCATCATCCTTAAATTCAGGAAGCAAAGATTCTTTAGCCCCATTCTCTTCTGCAAATCCCTTAATCGTCTTAACAACCATTGAAATTACAAACTCAATTTCATCGTTCCAGTAAACGCTTTGCTCTTCAAATATGGTATATAAACTTCCAAATGGTGCAATTACTTTTTCCAGAAGCTTGGCTATAAAACGCTTATCAGCTTCATAATCGCCTGCCTCTGTAGTCATATACTCTTTAAACTGATCTGATTCTGTAACAATATTAAACAAAGCCTTAACTGCTTCCGGCTGTTGAGCCCAGGGAGTTCCATTCTTGCTATTATAAGCCATAAGCGATTCGTTTTCTGCCAATTGCATCATAAATGCATTTTCAACAAAGCGCATATTGGGATTTAAATCTTCTTCGGAAGGACGTTTTTTTTGCTTGCGTAATTCAATTCTGTTTTCTGCAAAATTCTTCAGTTCCAGCAATAGGAGCAAGAACGCGTGATACATCTCATGAGATTTAGCTATGCTGTGGAATAACTCATTTTCAGTCTGTTGTATTGACACTTCACCCTTCTGGTAATGTGCGTATGCCATTTGCACAACTTTAACCCTTAACAATCTTCTACTTAACATCCTTAAAGAACTTTTTTACTAATTATAAATGCAAAAGTAGCTTTTTTTTTAATTGCATCAAGTCCTTTTTTTAAGAGTTCGTTAATTGTTTATAAAGCTTTTGGTTCATGGTGATACAGTAACAATCCCAACAACTATATTTCTATTTTGGAACTAATTGATAGTCTGTTTCTACCATCTTTAAATGATTTTAGAGAAATAATTAAAGATATATTTCGCCACTTATGAATTATATTAAATACCTGATTCATCTTATTTTAGCACTAATAGATGGAGGTTATTTTCAACTTCATCCGTGTTTAATTGTATGAAAAACATGAAAAAATTGTAAAAAAAATATTGGTTAATAAGGAAATATTTATCATTTTTGAAGCACACAAGCTGTTTCCAAAACAATAAAGAAAACGATGGAAGGATTTGAAAAAAACGATGGATTTGAAAAGAATGACAGAGATGAAATCTTTTCGAAGGCAATAAGAGCAGGAAAAAGGACTTACTTTTTTGATGTTAAAGCTACACGAAAAAACGATTATTATTTAACCATTACGGAAAGTAAAAAGCGTTATGACCAAGATGGTAAATACCATTTCGAGAAGCATAAAATCTTTCTATACAAAGAAGACTTTGAGAAATTCATTTCCGGTCTTCAGGAAACTGTAGGCTATATTCAACAAAACAAACAGGGTGAAGTTTCAGAGCCAATTATGGAAGAATCTGTTGCCACTTCAGAATACACCAGTGTTGAGTTTGAAGATCTTCAAGAATAAACCAACTTTATAAAATATCAAAAAAGAGGGTGTTTTCACACCCTCTTTTTTTAGCCGTATTTTTCTAGTTTATCCTCAATTAGTACCGTGTCTGTTTTATGGGACTGAATTTTTAGATTACAAATTAACTTATCTGCACCAGCTTTATAACAAGCCTCCTGAACATCTTCAACTATCAGCATCACTTTTTCATAGGAGCCTTCAACCACTGTCTCAAATGGTGTAACTACATGCTTTAATCCAGATTGCTGTATAATTTCAATGGCAGCATCTACCATTTGATACATATCCTTATCCTGTGACAATGGCAGTACCTGAATAGCCACATTAACAACTCTTTGTTTTAATTCCATGATATTAGTCCGATTCTTGACTTCTGTTTTGACTTTTACGTTCTCTGAGCTCTTCAACTTCCTTCAGGGTAAGTTTTTTTACATTTGTCACCAATAGTGAGGGACTTAAAAATTCTTCAATATCGTTACATTGCTTAATAATTTCCGAAAGCATCAATTTTAAACCTACTTCTATCGGAACCAAACCTGTTATTGATACTGATGAATCATTAAATTCAAGTTCTTCAATTTGTCCTTTATGCTTTCTGAAGGAAAAATCAATTTCTCCATTAAGAAGACGCTTTTGAAGATCCGTAAAAACCTGTCCCCTCTTTGTGAACAAGACGATAAAATATCTTAACATGTTATCTTTTCCACCTAATCCAGTTGAAATAAAAAGTGGTTTTTCATTTAAAAAAGAACTCTGCAGTAACATCTTACTCTCCTGATATGCCAAGACAGCCCAATCAGCTAAACCTTGATCAGGATCTGTTTTATAACTTTCAATTGCTCTATATGCTTCAACTGAATCAATTGATGCCAACTGACATAATAACGCTTTTTTTTCATGGTCAGACATTCCCGGACTGAATAAATCTTCCTTTCCGGCTAATACTTTGCTTCTATTAAGTGTCTCCTTCTGCTTCCGACTTTCTTTAAAGTATTGCTTTTGTATTTTTATATCAATTGCCTCCTCCAGTATAGCTATATTTCCAGCATACTTTTCTATCAAATCCTTCATATTCGCAATATCTTTCATCTTCTTCATTATCCTCAACTTAACGATGGCAAAAGTAAAAAGTTGTGTTACAACCATCATATTTTTTGAACAAAAAGCAAATTCCCTACTTTTAGGTATTGTGGCAACGGGAATACCTAGCTACTTTTGTATACTTTTTAACATTGGGATTGATCAATTTAAATCAATTAATGAATCTATCAGAATTAAGCAACGGAAACGAAGGTGTTATCGTTAAAGTGAAAGGCCACGGTGCATTTCGTAAGCGAATTACGGAAATGGGCTTTATAAAAGGTAAAAAAGTTACCGTTGTAAAAAATGCCCCGCTTAAGGATCCTATCGAATACAAGATTTTGGATTACAAAGTTTCTTTACGTCGAAGTGAAGCAAGATTAATTGAAGTTGTTACGGTAGAAGAAGCTCAAAATATTAGCGAAGCAGGATTTCAAGGAACAATATCGGACGACATTCTAAATCAATCTGCCAATAAAAAGCATAAAACAATCAATGTTGCTCTTGTTGGTAATCCCAACTGTGGTAAAACTACTTTGTTTAACTACGCCAGCGGAGCTCAAGAACATGTTGGTAACTATAGTGGTGTAACAGTTGACTCTAAAGCAGCAACATTTAAGCGCAATGGCTACCTGTTTAATATTATTGATCTGCCGGGAACTTATAGTATTTCGGCATACTCGCCCGAGGAAACTTTTGTTCGTGAACACATCACCAATGAAACACCTGACATTGTTGTCAATGTACTTGACAGTTCCAATTTGGAACGCAATCTTTACCTGACAACTCAATTAATTGATCTTGATATTAAAGTGGTTGTTGCACTCAACATGTTTGATGAAATGCAACGACGTGGCGACCGGCTGGATTATGAAATGCTGGGTGGTATGTTGGGTATTCCATTTATTCCGACCGTGAGCTCAAAGGGGAAAGGTCTTGAAGCGCTTTTTGATAAGCTGATTGACGTATATGAAGACCAAGATCCAGTTGTTCGTCATATCCATGTTAATTATGGGGATATGCTCGAAAAAGCAATTGAGAAACTCGATCAGCAATTTACCGAAACCGGTGATATAGCCAACCGAATCTCACCACGATATCTGGCGATTAAAGCTCTTGAAAAAGACAAACAGCTTTTTGAATACATGAGCACAAATAGTCATCTCTTTGACAGCATAATTGAAGAAACCGAAGAGTTGACTAACAAGATAGAAAAACAGTCGCAAGAGGATTCAGAATCGATATTTACAGATGCGCGATACGGATTTGTGGCAGGTGCTTTGAAGGAAACATTTAAAGAAAACCCACGCACCCGCCGTCGACGCACAGACAGTATCGATACCATAATTACACATCGATTATTTGGTTTTCCAATCTTTATCTTCTTTATGTGGTTGATGTTTCAAACCACCTTTAAACTTGGTGAATATCCAATGAATTGGATTGAAGCCGGAGTTGGATATTTATCTGATTTTCTGAGGGCTACTTTACCAGATGGCTCCTTTAAGCATTTATTGATTGATGGCGTGGTTGGTGGCGTTGGAGGTGTTATAGTATTCCTGCCAAATATTCTAATCCTGTTCTTCTTTATTTCCTTTATGGAAGATACTGGTTACATGGCCAGAGCTGCCTTCATTATGGATAAACTCATGCACAAGATGGGATTGCATGGCAAATCCTTTATTCCGCTTGTAATGGGATTTGGTTGCAACGTTCCGGCTGTTATGGCAACACGCACCATTGAAAACCGAAACAACCGCTTCCTGACTATGCTGATCAATCCATTCATGTCGTGTAGTGCCCGGTTACCTGTCTATATTCTGATCATCGGAGCGATTTTTCCGGAAAACGCCGGAACAATGCTCTTCGCGATTTATGGTGTTGGTATTATGCTGGCCGTGATGATAGCACGTATTTTTAAGCGGTTTATTTTTAAGCATGATGAAGTTCCATTTGTAATGGAGCTACCTCCGTACCGTATTCCTACACTAAAAAATACAACTCGCCATATGTGGCATAAAGGTGCAGAGTACCTTAAGAAGATGGGTGGTATTATCCTTGTCGCGTCAATCATTATCTGGTTTTTAAGTTACTATCCGCAAGATGTTGACTACTCGAAGAATTATGACGAGCAGATAGCTAAACTAAGTCAGGAGTATGATTTAAACCAAAGTTCAGACAATACCACTGAGCTTGGTACACATCAGGCACAGTTGCAACATCAAATAGACTCCATTGAGCTGATTAAGAAGGGGGAATACCAAAGTAACACGTATATTGGAAGACTTGGTAAATCAATTGAACCCGTGATTAAACCACTTGGCTTTGACTGGAAAATGGGTGTTAGCTTAATAACCGGTATTGCAGCTAAAGAAATTGTGATCAGCACCATGGCAGTAATCTATCATTCTGATGATGATTCAGAAAATTCAAAACAATTAATTAACCAAATACGCGATGAAAAGTACCAGGATGGTCGACCGGTATTTAATAAGGTGACGGCGTTTGGATTTATGATCTTTATTTTGATCTATTTTCCATGCGTAGCAGTTGTTGCGGCAATCAAAAAAGAATCAGGATCATGGAAGTGGGCTTTATTCACAATAGGCTACACAACAGGATTAGCATGGTCCCTGGCTTTTATAGTGAACCAGATTGGTAATGTGTTGTTCTAATTAATGATATGATACAAGATATACTTACATTCTTAGTTGTTTCCTGGGCTTTTTATCAGGTGATAAAGTTCTTTTATCGTTTACTTAGACCAGTAGCTGGTAAATCAGCTTGTGAAACAGGAAGTTGTGGATGCGATGCCAAGTCAGAACTCTATAGTGCCATAAAAAAAGGAAAATATCCTACACTTGTAAAATAAATAAAGCCGGACTAATCATCCGGCTTTTCTTTATTTTTACACTTCTGGAACATTATTTAATACATCAATCAAATGCTTCCAAAACTTTTGAACTGTATTAATCTCAATTCTCTCATCTGGTGAGTGGGCACCTTTAATGGTTGGCCCGAATGAGATCATATCCATACCCGGATATTTTTCTAAAAATAATCCACACTCCAACCCTGCGTGAATAGCCCTGACAACTGGATCAGTATCAAACAAACGTTTGTATGAATCACGTGTTATTTTCAAAATTTCAGAATCGGTATTAGGCGCCCAACCCGGATAACCATCTGTATGGTATGCCTCTGCTCCTGCCAGGTCAAATACCGATTTAACCATCTGAGCAATATCTTCTCTTGCACTTTCAACAGAACTACGCTGACTGGTTGTTACAAGAATATGGTCATTGTTCATTTTTATTGATGCAAGATTGGTGGACGTTTCAACCAATCCTTCAATATCACGACTCATTTCTATAACACCATGAGGACATGCGTACAAGGCATTGAGAAGGTTTTTCTGACTGTCAGAATCCATTACAAAGTCTGGTAAATCAACTGATTCCAGTTTCATTCGTAATTCCGGCTCGGTTACTTTTAACTCAACCTGCACATCGTGAAACAACATATTAAATGCAACTCTTACCTGTTCTTTATTGGAATTAGGAACTACAGCTATAGCACTTGCCTCACGGGCAATGGCATTGCGTAAGTTACCTCCATCAATCATTGACAGGCTTAAATCGTATTTTTTACTTGCTTCCCATAAAAAACGATTAAGGATTTTGTTGGCATTACCTAATCCCTTGTGGATATCATCGCCTGAATGTCCCCCCTTCAATCCCGAAACTGTTACCTTAAAGGCAAAGCCTTTATCTGGCGCACTTTCTTTCTTAAAAGGGAATTTAGCTATGGTATCTACACCTCCAGCACATCCTATAAATAACTCGCCATCATCTTCTGAATCCAGATTTAATAAAATCTTTGATTCAAAAAAGCCTTCTTTAAGCTCAAAAGCACCTGTTAATCCGGTTTCTTCATCAACTGTAAATAGGCATTCAATTGGTCCATGCTCAATATCGGTTGCTACCAATAATGCCATTTGAGCCGCCATTCCAATGCCATCATCAGCACCCAAGGTTGTCCCATCGGCTTTAACCCAATCACCATCAATTACAGGAGTAATGGGATCGTTATCAAAATCATGTTTTTTATCGCTGTTTTTCTCACATACCATATCAATATGCGATTGCAAAACAACTGGTTTTACGTTTTCCTTACCAGGAGTTGCAGCCTTTTTAATCAACACATTTCCAATATGATCTTTCTGTGCTTCCAAGCCATTGTCGGCTGCAAACTGTAATAGAAAATCTATAATTTTCCCTTCCTTTTTTGAAGGACGAGGTACCTGACAAATTGCTTCAAAATGTGTCCATACCTCTCGAGGTTCTAATGCGGATAATATACTCATTATCGAATTTATAAGTTAGAATTTTTGTTATTTTGGGTTTTGTTTTTCCTCATTGAATAAAGTCAAAATCTTTTGAATCTCATCCTTTTTACCCTCTTCACCTTTACTATCATAACCAAAGCTCAGGTTGTTAAGCATACGTTTAATGATAGTGATATTATCACATGGGAAAAAGTAATCATCTTTTGGCTGTAGTTTCTGTTGTCTAATAAAATATTCAATTTCTTTTCTACCCAGTACCGCTCCTTTATTGATAGGATTGATATAGAATAAAACTGATGACTCGTCCTTAAGCTTTTCACTTTCGTTTAATGCCGACTCATCAATAAATGCCAGAATAAAATTCTTAGGCAAATTTACACCAAATACCGGCATCCCCAATTCACGACACAGTATAGAATAAATAACTGAAACTGATAAGGGATTGCCCTTATGCGTTTTGAGCACTTCACTAATGTAATTATTCTCGGGTGCAAGATATTTACTGGTATTTCTGGAAAACTTATGAATATCAAACAATACATGATTGACAATCCTTATTTTCTCTAAAGATGTCAGATGCTCATTCATCTCCAGCCAAATATCTTTACGTAATTCTGACAATTGTTCCTTTAGTCGAATAAGACTAACGTCTGGATATTGATATTTACACACCAGGTATGAGCCTTCAAGCAAATCATTACTTGGTGATTGTAGCCATCTTTTTAACTCAGCATGAATATCATTGAGCTGTATCGAATGAATTATATTTTCGACTCTCTTCTGAAACAGATCATTTAAAGATAATTCCCAGGCTTTCTCTAATTCAGGAACAATCTCAACCGGTTCCTGCAGCAGAGCATATTCAACAGATGTGAACACCTCATCGCTGGGGTCATCTAACAGAGAAATTAATGCCTTTATCTTTTCCCGATCCATCTTTAGCTACTTTGTTAAACCATTAAGAACATGCTCAATCAACTTTTTCATGACTGGTTTGTAATCCTTACTTGCTGTTCCTGCTAATCTGTTTGCAATAATGACACATACTGTTGCAGCCTGATGTCCTAGCATAGCAGACAATCCGTATATTGCCGAGCACTCCATCTCATAGTTTGTGACCCGATAATTATTATGTCTGAATGCCGAAATTTTATCATTAATTTTAGGATCAGCAATCCCTAACCGTAACACTCTGCCTTGTGGACCATAAAAACCAGGTGCTGATATAGTGACTCCAGGAACGGTTTTACCACCATTAAGTTTTTCTAATAATGATCGTGAGGCATTAACCACATAAGGATCTGTCAGCAAAGGATTCCACTCCAATGACTTAGTAAATTCTTTCTCAAATTCCAGATCTGTAATCGCATTTCTCATCGCATAAAAGTTAATCAAACCATCAAAACCGATGGCTTTTTCGCTTAACAACCAGCTATCAACAGGTAAATCTTTTTGTAGTGATCCGGAAGTTCCAATTCTTACAAAATTAAGTTGTGTATGCTCCTTTTTAACTGTTCTGGTCTCAAAGTCAATATTTACCAAAGCATCCAGTTCATTTACTACAATGTCAATATTGTCTGTTCCAATACCTGTAGCAACCACAGTCACACGCTTACCATTGATGGTTCCTGTGAACGTGACAAACTCCCGGTTGGATTTTTTAAACTCAATGGTTTCAAAAAAAGAACATACTAAATCAACACGTCCCGGGTCTCCAACAAGAATTATATCATTAGCAATATCTTCTGGTTTCAGATGCAGATGGAAGATACTCCCATCTGGATTTATTATTAGCTCTGAAGCTTCAATTTTCTGCATGAATTTCAAATTTTGCAGTCAAATTAATCATTTTTTATGGTAAAAAAATACTCCTCTTCTACTTTTATTAATCTACCCTTGTTGTTTTAAGCTGGGCATGGTGGTAGTATAGATTCTTCAAAAGCAAAATTTCAAAAACATAGGGAAATGAATTCCAATAAATATGTAAATTCGCAACAAATAAAGAAAACAAGAAAACAATGATACAAAGAATTCAAAGCATTTATCTATTGCTGAGTAGCTTACTGATGGTGAGCTTGTTTTTTATTCCATTTGCGCTAATTGAAACTGAAACTAAAGAAATTTACAGTTTCATATACAGAGGATTAGTAAATGGTGGTGGTGAAACCGTTATCCCAACTCTTGCGTTAGCTATTTTATTAAGTAGTGCTACACTTGTTAGCTTTGTGACCATATTTGTCTTTAAAAAACGAATATTACAAATACGTTTATGTGGTTTAAATATAGCTTTGTTACTGGGATCTACAGGAATGATTTATTACCTGGGAACTCAAATTATTGATGAAATTGCTGGCGTAATGGGCTACCAGATCACCACTGCTTTTCCTGTTATAGCTGCTATTTTGACATTTCTGGCTTTAAGGGCTATTGGGAAAGATATTGCCCTTTTAAAATCAATGGACAGAATACGATAAAACAACTCAAAACAATACTTCAAGCCCTGCAATATCAATTGTGGGGCTTTTTACTGGTTACCAAAAAAGTGTGGGAAGCCATTCCAGTCCACCGCCCAATTCCCCCATTAATATTTGTTGGTGTTTTTTGATCAATAAAAGCGAAAGGATTAGTTGTATTCAAATGGTCGATATGAATACCATTTAATACCCGATATGCCTCCTTGTCTATCTGAGAGATTTTAACCAGCACCGTATCATCAATCGCAAACTCATCCCGAACAAGTGGACGATTCCCATCTATATTATGAATATTTAAAGGATCGGGTTGATTGCTTCTTTTGACTTGAAAAGTGTGTTCTTTCCCATTAAAAAGACGGTCGTTTTGCAATGGATTACCTGAAGGATGAAAACGAGTGTCTATATGCTTCACGAATATTTGGGAATAGTAGTAGTTCTCACTTAAGGAATTATCTTCTATATGCGCCATTATATACATTGATGTATCAGAAACATTATCAGAAAACACATCTTTAACATCAGGTAACAAGGGAATTGTTGTAACAGAACTCACAATCTTATTTTGGTATATCACCTCTAATTCATAAGTTTCACCGATTTCACCTTTTATATCAGTTGATTTGTATATAAAAGGCGGGAAAAAGTCCTTTTGACGACTAAGGGTAAGTACCTCAGACTGCCCTTTCCCATTACTTAATGTTACCTTAGCATAATTCAGAAAGGTATTACGAATAGATGCCGAATCATACTCGGTAAGAAATGGTGAACTTCTGGTTAAAATCACATGAGCATATCCATTATTTTCGATCCAACCATCAACAACAATCTTTGTCTGATAATCGACCTGGTCAATTTTAATTTCCTTTGTGCAGGAAAACAGCAAGAGGCATATAAATACAACTATTATTCGCATATTAAAACTTAAAACGCCAGCTTATGGATGGCATAATTGGAAACAAAGATACTTGTTTGGCATTTATACTTAATTCATAGTCTTTGCTGGTCTCCTTCTCTATCTCGTAATAAACAAAATACGGATTACTTCGGCTGTATAAGTTTATTATAGAGAAGTTTAAAACTGACTCATCAAACAATTTTGAACTTAACTTATAATTCATTGATAAGTCCATTCGGTGGTAGGCCGGCATTCGATAATTATTCACTCCTGTATAATCATTAGCTATATTACCCATTAACCAATATCGACCGGTTGGTAATGTAGCTTTATTTCCACTGGCATAAATAAACACAGCCCCTATATCTATACGCTTATTTAGAATGTAATTTGTCTGTATATTCAAATCGTGCCTACGGTCATACTTTGCATCATGCCATTTTCCTTCATTAATAGCATCAAACTGCTGTCTGGCCCATCCAATTGTATATCCAACCGTTACACTCGACTTACCAGTTCGTTTGTTGAAATAAAACTCAGTGCCATAAGCAGCACCTTGTCCCTTATAAAAGTTCTCTTCAAATCGTTCGATTTGTTCATTATTTAGATTCAACTTCACTAAAAGAAGGTTATCCATCTTCCGCGCATAGGCCTCTACACCCCATTGCAAGCCTTTTTCAACTTGTGATCTAAAATACCCAAGTGTCAATTGATGACTGTTTTCAGGCAATAAATGGTTAGTAGCTGGCATCCAGATATCAGATGGCAGGGGAATCGAAGCTATGGAAGCCAAATGTATATTTTGTGTATTATAGGCATAGGAGAATTTGTAAGACGTGTTATCCTTCCAATTATAATTTACTGACATTATAGCATTTGGAAAGAAGAGCGGTTCATTATCTGTGCTATTGCTATTATCACCGGTAACATTCAACAACTGATAATAATTTAGTGCCAATCCGCCATAAATTGACCATTTCCGGCCTAATCTAAAATAATCGCTGACATAAATTTTTGATGCCAGACTTTCGTAGGTATTTATAACTGTTTCACTGCTCTTTAAATAGCTAATGTTTAAATCTTGGGGGATCACATTGTAATTTGTAAGTTCTAAACCCCACCGCAAAAGATGTTTTTCTGTCTCTTTGGTAAACCGGTTTTTAAATTGCATCTGCTCATAATCGGTTGCAAACCGCATATTACCATCAGGCATTGTAGCTCCGAAATCTGAATTATACGAAGTATACGACACCAAATTATCCATGTTAAGTGTCGGATTTAAAAGGAATTTCCACCTGAGAGTAAGCCCAGTATTTCCCCAATTAGAATGTGATTGGATATCATTTGTGTTATGCATTTGAAAATTATCCCGGCCTTTATACCATGTTAAGGCCAATTGATGTTTATCCGATCGATATTGTAGCTTGCCATTCCAATCATAAAATGTATAGTTATTCTGCTCAAAGTAATTGTCTTCATCTTTGAGGAAAGGACGCGCCATATAGCCCAACAAATCCAAATAACTGCGACGAATCCCTGTACTAAAGAACCACTTTTTATTTTTTGATTGTCCAATGTAACAGAGATTGGTAATAATATTACCAATATTTCCCGCCCAATTACTACTATCTGGTTTATGCTGATAGGTATCCACAATAATGGAAGAAGCAAGTCGTGATGAGAGGTGAATAGGTGCATTGCCTTTGTAGAAGTCCACCCGATTAGTTAACAAAGGATTAAAAACAGAATATACTCCCATCAGGTGAGTAGGATTCATCAATTCTATATCATCAAACAGTACATAGTTTTGCCCCGGAGATCCACCTCTGACATAAATACCGGAATTACCTTCACTAACCGATTGCATACCTGGTAATAATTGCAACCCCCGCAACACATCAGGACTTCCCATAAAGGCAGGAATAGATAAAATGTCCTGTTTCTTAAGTGTCAATTTTCCCGGTATATAGTTTTTAACAATTGAGGTATTATCTCCTTTTACCTTCACCTCATCTGTTCCATAGACTTTTAAGTTAAGCTTAATGGTGAGGTATTTATTATTGAACCTACTAATTAATATTTGCCTGTTCTCAAACGATGTATGTCCAATAATAATCGTAACAGAATCAGTAATTAATCCGCATAATTCAAAATTTCCGTCAATATCTGAAACTGTCCCTCTACTCCCGTCCCATGTCGTAATATGAACAGAAGGTATTGGTTCATTATTATCAGATGATACAATCCGACCTTTAACGCACCATTCTGTTGATTGGCTTTGTACTGTAATGAAGAACAGGGATAAGATATAGACGAAAAAAAATCTGGGCACAATTATTCCATATAAAAGAATTGGAGACCATAGGCCTCCAATTCAAATTCAGTTATCAAAAATACAAATTATTAAGCGGCTTCACCGTCATAATTTGTTTCTAATTCTTCCAATAAATCTTCAATTTCGCTAATCATATCTCCAAAACCTGTTTCGAAGAATTCATCAATTGATACTTTCGATCCGTCACCGAATACCATTCTTAAAGCTGGTTCTGTGTAAGTTTGACCATAATCAGTATATTCTGACAAATAAAGTTCACCCTGAGCAATGATCTCGTTTGAATCGGCATAACGTGCATATAGATGAGCGTACTCATTAAATAACTCAACTAGCATATCATTCATGTCATCACCTTCATTAGCTGTTTGCATTTTGTCTGCTAATCCTTCCATAAAGCCTTTCACATCGAAAAGACCTTCAATCTTAATGTTACCCATCTGGAACCAGATATTTGCATTCTCTAGAATCGCTTGAGAAAACAGACCATCCATATCTCCATCATCTTCAGGAAGGGCATCCATGATTTCATCTAAATCGAAATTCCCATTAAATGTAAATCCGTTAGCATAAATTACAGTATCATTATGCTTGAATGAAGCACTTGCAGCAATCATTGAAGTTGTATTGGTTAATTCACTTGTAAATGAGAATTCCTCTAAAGTGATTACTTCTACAATACTCTTAGGTGTATCGTCATCATTCCACTCAGCATTTAAAGAAAAGCTTGTAATGGTTTCATCGCCTAATTTAACATGGGCATTAATTGATAATGGTAATTCAATGATCATATCCGACTCTTCATCCTGATTGGCAGCATCCTTGAAACTAACATCATAGACGCTGATCTCAGCATCTGTTTCATCAACCTGAAAGCGGAAAGTAGCTTCTGTTTCAGAATCATCAATTTTTTCCCAGTCATTTGCTTCAGCATCCCATTGGTAAATACCTGTTTCAGCCTTAAACTCATCAGATATGCGTTTCTTGTCTCCCATCATCGCCTTGTAGTTCACAGTCGACTTTGGGCCATCTTTCAAAGATTGGATTTCAGAAAGACTTAATTCAACAGCCTTTATTGGTTGTTCTTCTGATTGATCCATCAGATCAATAAATGCATCAATCACATCATAAGTCTGCAGATTGGCAATACCTTCCATCTCTTGAACCATGGCAACGCCTTCCTGCTCAATCTTTTCCTTGTGTTGTTCTTCCGTTAAAGGGCTAAAAACATCACCAGCTTCCTCGTCATCGCTACAAGCTGTAAAAGCCAAAACTCCTGCAATCAGCATAGCAGGTAACCATCTCATTTTTTTCATATCTTGTTAAATTCATGACAACATGTTCCAATTCAGCACTTTATTTGCAACATATGTCGTTTAGGTTATAAAAACTTATCACGAAGTACAAATTTACTTCAACGACTTGTATTACGTCAATAGAGAATATTTGTTACCTAATCTGAATGGTTTAGAATAAAAATCATCTAACGTTTTGATTACATTCGCAATAAATTCAACACCTACTCTTTGGACGAAAACGGACTACAATTCGACACATACAGTCCATATACTTGTATACTTCAATTGAAACCATTAATGCTTAAATCTTATCTTTACCTTAAATTTTATAAACCCATCTCATGTCAAAATACTTATTACCTGCTTTATTGATAGTCTTATCATGTGCCTGCAATTCGCTTGAGAAAGATCTAACGCAGGCAGAATCAGTCATTTCAACTCAACGAATGAAAGAATACATTCTGGAGCTTGGAAGTGATGAATACGAAGGTCGGAAGCCTTTTACAAAAGGAGAAACATTAACAATTAACTACCTGCAAAAATGCTTTAAGGAAATCGGACTTGAACCTGCTAATGGAGATAGTTATTTGCAAAAAGTACCAATGGTACAAGTGAAAGGCCAACTCACTAGTTCCCTTAACATTTCGAACCAAACTACATCTATTAACTTTCAATACCCTGATGATTTCGTCGCTTTTTCTCGTCAGTTGAAATCTCAATTAGAATTAGACGCTTCAGAATTGGTTTTTGCTGGATATGGAATTGTTGCTCCTGAGTATGGCTGGAACGATTATGCCAACCTGGATGTAAAAGGGAAAACGGTTATCGTTCTTGTAAATGATCCCGGATTAGATTCGGGTAATGATAAACTCTTTACCGGGGATGCCATGACTTATTACGGTCGTTGGAGCTACAAATATGAAGAAGCGGCAAGACAAGGTGCTGAGGCCGTTTTAATTATTCATGATGATAAAGGTGCAGGATACCCTTGGTCTGTTGTGGTCAATTCGGCAGCTGTAGCTAAAGTTTATCCGCAACCTACGGATGATTATTTACATCGCTGTAAAATAGAAGGCTGGATTCATCAGAACAAAGCAACAGAACTATTTAGCTCATTAGGTCTTGACTTATCAGATTTGATTAAAGGTGCTAAATCATCCGGTTTTAAGGGTTTTAAATTAAACGCCAATGCTCAATTAAAACTTAATAACTCCTGGCAAAAGAACACCTCTCATAATGTGTTAGGTATGATTAAAGGAAGTGATCTGTCCGATGAATACCTCTTTTATTCTGCCCATTGGGATCACCTGGGAATTGGAAAGGCAATGAATGGTGATTCCATTTACAACGGAGCGGTCGACAATGGCACTTCACTCGCCTGGATGATGGAAATTGCCCGAGCCTTTAAAGCCATGCCAGATTCTCCAAGACGTTCAGTTGTGTTTTTTGCTCCTACGGCAGAAGAATCAGGCCTGAATGGATCAGGCTACTATGTTGACCATCCAATATTTCCTATTTCTAAAACTGTTGCCAACATCAACAACGATTTAATGTTACCATACGGTCGATGTAAAGATGTGATGGTTACCGGCTTTGGTCAATCTGACCTGGATCAGCTACTTGAAATGGAGGCTTTAAAGAAAAACCGATATATCATACCCGACCCCAATGCCCATACTGGTATGTATTATCGTTCAGATCATTTTAGTTTTGCACGTGTTGGTGTGCCTGCTCTTTTTGCACGTGGAAACACAGATCACTGGGAAAAAGGGAAAAGTTATATGCGAGAGAAAGAACAGGAATGGATTAACAATTGCTACCACAAACCTGATGACGAATATGAAGATTGGTGGGATTTAACAGGTATAGAAGCCGATGCCAGACTTTTGTTCAGAGTAGGATGGCAAATTGCCAATACGGATGTTTATCCACAGTGGAACGACGGAAGTGAATTTAAGGCTATCCGAGACGCACAATTTGAATAATCACAAATTACAAACTTGGTTCATATAGTGAAAACCTTAATCAAACCTTTAGAAACTCATTCGACCGGTAAAACCGTTTTAGGCTGGTTTATTCTCACCACAATGGTTTATCTGATAATGCTATTTATAACAATTCCTAAAGTAATGGCTTTTAGTGATGGAATGAGATTATTGGATATGATGCCTGGTGGTTATGATTTAGACTATGTCAATGTATTATTTCAAACTTTGAGTGAGCAAGGTCGAACTGCCTACCTATCAATTCAATTACCTGTAGATATGATCTATCCAGGTTTATTTGCAGTTAGCTACTCATTAATGATAGCTTTCTTTCTTAAAAAAATAAACAAGTTGGATTCATTATTACCTAGTCTGATATGTTACTTGCCAGTAATTGCCGGATTAAGTGACTATCTTGAGAACTTTAGTATCATAAGGATGCTCAACAAATATCCTGATATAGGTGTATCTATGGTGGCCAGTAGTAACTGGTTCAGCATTATTAAAAGCTCGACTACCAGTTTATACTTTATTGTATTAGTTGGGGTACTAGTGTCTCTTGGTATTAAATCGTTAAGAAACAGAAAAAGCCTGATCTTATTAAGTAATAAAAAACCATTCTGATTCACTAAAAATCAGAATGGTTAATATTTGGCAATTGCCTCTTATTCTTTAAAGTTCTATAACCCCAGTACCGTTTGTTCCGGATCAAAGCCACCGGACAGCAATTTAGCAGGATCTTCAATCATCTCCTTTACTTTTACAAGGAAACCTACTGAATCTTTACCATCAATAATCCGGTGATCGTAGGATAAAGCCAAATACATAATCGGGCGAATTTCTACTTGACCATTAACAGCCACTGGACGCTCAACAATATTGTGCATACCCATAATGGCCGATTGAGGTGGGTTAATGATTGGTGTACTTAACATCGAACCAAAAACTCCTCCATTAGTCACTGTAAATGTTCCACCCGTCATTTCTTCTAAGCCTATTTTACCCTTTCGTGCTTTTTCGGCAAGCGTTTTCAAGGATGACTCAATTCCATCAAGACTCAAGGTCTCTACATTACGAATAACGGGCACCATAAGCCCCTTTGGTGTTTGAACGGCTACCGATACATCATGGTATTCAGGCATCACAATTTCATCGCCATCAATCATGGCATTTACCATTGGATGATGCTTTAATGCTAATGAAGCAGCTTTGATAAAGAAGGACATAAACCCAAGCTTTACGCCGTGTTTATCAATGAATTTAGCTTGATATTTTTTACGAAGGCTCATAACCGCTGACATATCTACCTCGTTGAAAGTTGTCAGCATGGCCGTTTCGTTCTTAACTGCCACCAGGCGCTGACTCAATTTCTTGCGAAGCATGGTCATTTTCTGACGATCAGCTTCACGGCTGACATCGGTCTGAATAAATGCAGAACCAATATCTGCATTTCCTGTCTGATTATCAGCTGGTAAATCCTTCACCAACTCAACTTCTTTGGTGGAGATACGCCTTAAACCATTGATTACCTGATCAACATCCAGTGACGCTTCTTCCATTTTCTTTTGTGCCAGAGGAGATACCTTTGCATTAGGGTAATTACTCGAAGAAACATCGGCTTTCGTTGCTTCTTTTGTTTCTTCTACTTTTGGAGTTTCAGCAACCTCTTCAGGCTTATCACTTTCCTTCGGACTCGAAGTTGCTTCCCCTGCAAAATCAGTATCTACAGTACAAGCTATAGCACCCACAGCAATTGTTTCCCCGGCTTCTACTTCAATTTTAATCTTACCTGATTCTGTAGCCAATAAAGATAAAGTAGCCTTGTCGGATTCTATTTCAGCTATTTCCTGATCTTTCTCAACTATATCGCCATCAGCAACCATCCATGTTGCTAACTCCACTTCTGTTATGGATTCACCGGGTGTCGGAACTTTTATTTCAACAATCATCTTATTCAATTTTCAGTCTGAAGTCGAAAGCTTTAGCCAAGTATGGTTTTAACTGCTGACTACTGACTATTTAACTACTGACTAATTCTATATCGAAAATCTTTGTTTTTCTTCAAAATACTTATGCTGTTTCAGTATTTCAGCACGCGATTTACCTTCTACGCACTGAAGACCGCAGTATTTCAACTGAAGTTCGCAATGACAAGACTTAAATACTTTATTGACAATTTCATTCTGACCAATTACATGTAAGCCATTCAATCCGGTTGCAGGACTACCACTTGCCAAACGCGCTACAGGAATAATTTCCACATCTCTCATTTTACTGCGGATATAGTTCCAGGCACCCATGTTTTCCGGCTCTTCCTGCACCCATAAATGCAACATGGCATTTTTATACTTGGCATTGATTGCTTCTACTTGTTGCTTTGGATAAGGATGCATCTGCTCCATCCGCACAAGGGCAACATCACGCGCATTTAATTCCTCTTTGCGAGCCAATAAATCGTA
Source organism: Carboxylicivirga sp. (assembly GCF_982718395.1). Taxonomy (NCBI): domain Bacteria; kingdom Pseudomonadati; phylum Bacteroidota; class Bacteroidia; order Marinilabiliales; family Marinilabiliaceae; genus Carboxylicivirga; species Carboxylicivirga sp. The sequence goes on along the minus strand of NZ_CEXQWX010000048.1, from coordinate 15,118 downwards.
GTAGATCTTACCGGTACAGTAAACGATACGCTTAACCTCATTCACTTCTACATTATCATCATCAATTACTTCCTGAAATCCACCTTTCTCAAATTCCTGAAGTGAAGAAACGCATTGTGGGTGTCGTAATAAGCTTTTGGGTGTAAATACTACCAAAGGTATTCTGAATTCACGATAGACCTGACGACGTAAAACATGAAAGAAGTTAGCCGGTGTAGTACAATTCACCACCTGCATATTGTTACGGGCTGCCAGCGACAAAAAGCGTTCTACACGGGCACTGGAGTGCTCTGGTCCCTGTCCCTCAAAACCATGAGGTAATAAAAGTACCAGACCATTCATCAAGCCCCATTTCTCTTCTGCCGATGAAATATATTGATCGATAATCACCTGCGCCACATTGTAAAAGTCACCAAACTGTGCTTCCCAAATAGTTAACCCATCTGGTTTAGCCAAGGCGTAACCATATTCAAAGCCCATCACACCATATTCAGATAGTAATGAGTTATAAACCTTAAAACTGGCCTGATCAGGTGCAATGTGTTGCAGTGGACGATAGCGCTTGTCAGTATCTTCAATGGTTAAGGCTGCATGACGATGAGCAAATGTACCTCGCTCGGCATCTTGCCCGCTCAATCGTACCGGGTGACCTTCACTTAATAATGAAGCATAAGCCAATTGCTCACCCAAAGCCCAGTCTAAACGATCGTCATCAACCATTTTTTTACGGTCGTTTACAATCTTATGAAGCTTCTTAAAGAATTTCTTATCCTCAGGAAGATGGTTGATTCTATCCAATAGTTTTATTAAATCTTTTCGCTCAACAGAAGTAACCGGCGATTGAATAAAATCCATTGGCTCTGAATAGCGATACGACTCCCAATCATCATTCAGAAAACGTTGAATAACTACCTTCTTAATTTTCTTAGAAGCTTCCAGCTCTTCCTCAAGCAATTGATTAAAGTTCACCTCTTCTTTCTTGGCATCCTCTTTCGATACAACCTTTTCCTCTTCTAACTTTAACTTATATATATCCCGAGGATTTTTGTGCTTGGCAATCTTGTTATACAAAATTGGCTGTGTAAAGCGAGGTTCATCCCCTTCGTTATGTCCATATTTTCGGTAGGACAATAAATCAATAAAAACATCGGAATTGAAGCGCTGTCGATATTCCATTGCCAGCTCTATAGTGTATACCAATGCTTCCACATCATCGCCATTCACATGAAAGACAGGTGATCGGGTCACCTTACCCACATCAGTACAATAGGTGGATGAGCGACCTTCAAGGTAATTGGTTGTAAAACCAACCTGGTTATTAATTACAATATGGATGGTTCCGCCGGTTTTGTAACCTCTTAACTGGGCCATCTGCACAACCTCATAAGCCACACCTTGTCCGGCAATGGCAGCATCACCATGGATCACAATCGGCACCACCTTGTCATAGTCCTTATCATATTTATGGTCGATTTTAGAACGTGAAATCCCTTCTATAACAGGCGCTACAGTCTCCAGGTGTGATGGATTAGGTGCCAGGTTAACTCGTACCTTTTTACCATTAGCGGTCTCGATATCGCTGCAATAACCCAGATGATACTTTACATCTCCCAAAGAAATGCCTTCCTCATATTCATCACCAACAAACTCCTTGAACACATTCTTAAAAGGTTTCTGAAGTATATTGGTCATTACATTGAGGCGACCACGGTGTGCCATTCCAATTACAACTTCTTCAGCTCCCAGTTCAGCTCCTTTGTTAATAAGCGCATGCAAACCAGGTATCAATGTCTCAGATCCTTCAAGTGAGAACCGCTTCTGCCCCACAAACTTCTTATGAATAAAACTCTCAAATCCTACAGCAGTATTGAGCTGGTTAAATATCTGCCGTCTCTTTTCTGCCGGAAAGTCAGGTGTATTTTTTACGCTTTCCATCCTGCTCTTCATCCAACTTAAAATCTCTGGGTGACGAATATACAGGTACTCAACGGCTACTGACTGACAATAGGTTTGCTGCAAATGTGCAATAATATCTTTCAAAGGCACGGCTCCTAAACCCAACTCATTACCCGCCTGAAAAACAGTGTTTAAATCCTTTTCTGACAATTGGAAATTTTCAATATCCAGCGTAGGATAATACTTACGCCGGCTACGAACCGGATTTGTTTTGGTAAATAAATGGCCCCTTTGACGATAACCATGTATCAGGTTTAGTACATGAAATTCTTTGTCGACCAACCCAGATGTTTTAGGCTGCTCATAGTTTTTCAAAGCGAAATCGAAGCCCTGAAAGAACATTTGATACGATTCATCTACCGAATCAGGATCTTGTTTATATTGCTCATAAAGCTCATCTATTGAGCCTATTTCACTATTACCCAGAAATGAGAATTTGTCCATAAAACTATCTTCGTGAGAAAAACATTTTGTAATTCTTTCCTCCTATTAACAAATTAAACACACGAAAGTTAAATTTATTTTACACCTGAAAAGCTATTCTATAGCAGGTTTTTATTTGGATATATAATTTGGTGATTAAATGGAAAATTTGCAGTGTGGGTTTGCTGGAATCCACCAATGTTACAAATATCACAAATCGATCGATATATTTACTAATCGTAACAGGTTTTCGAAGTCAATCACATTTGGAATGGCAGGCAATTTCTACGTTGCTTTTGATATCGCACTTATGCAAGTGCTACTTTATAATGACATTAGCTATATTTTCATTCAACTTAAGATTCGCAAGTTTTTTCTGTTTCCCACTGATTGGGCAATTTATCGCAGTTTTTTATTCACCCATTTGGGTGAATGCACTTTCAGCGAAAATCAGCGATATCTGCGGGCTATGAAATTCCGCAAGCGGAATTAAGGTTTAACCTCACTTTTTGAAATATCAGGTATAATCTTAATCCCACTTCTTTCCATAAGTGTACTGGCGTTAAAATCATTACAAATACCCGAATGAAGTTTATAGCTGAAAATCATTGAATGATCTTTAATCTCACTATTAAAGCTATAGTTTGTAACTAAGTTTTTATGCCCCGAAAGCTTTGCCAGTTCAATATCGTGCGTTGCAATAATTCCTGAGGTTTTGAGCTGACCTATCTGATTAATCAATGAATAACCTCCTTTATGCCTGTCTTCTGAGTTGGTTCCCTTAAACATCTCATCCAATAGAAAAAATACATTGTCGCTACTTTCTATCAATTTCAACATTTTCTCTATTCTATCCAACTCCGCATAAAAAGAAGAAATTCCTTCCTTCAAATTATCCTGGGTTCGCATACTTGTATATAGCTTCAGGTTCGAAACCTGCCCACTTAAGGCACAGCATGGTGCACCGGCTAATGCCAATACAAGGTTGACACCAACGGTACGTAAAAAGGTGCTTTTGCCGCCCATATTAGAACCGGTAATCATAACAACATTACCATGTCCTTCTGACTGAAAATGATTGCATACCCGTTGATTGGAATTGATTAAGGGATGTCCCAACGACTCAAAACGTACGAAGTTGTTCTTTTCTGTTATCTCTGGAAATGTATAGGATGGATTTGAATAGCAAAACCCTGCAAAACTATTGATTACCTCAAACTCACTTACTACTTCGGACCATGGTTTTAAAAACGCTTTATTTCTTGATTTCCATTTTTCTATTCCGATAATCATGTAAATATCCAATAGCAGGAAACTGTTTAAGAGAGAATATATATGATTTCCTTCGATGGTGATCAGTTTCCTTTTCATACCTCTTTGCTGAGAGAATTCCAATTGTCTGCACAGCTTATTAACTTCATTGAACGCTGAAAACTTGCTTTTTGTGAGTATTGATTGTAATTGGGACAGTTTTTTTGATTGGAAACTTTCACTTTCAATTTTATTGATCAGTGCCCTATAACCTCTAATGGTGTTAATATTCTCTTGCGAGGTTTCGACGATATTATCGGCGATGGGTTTTACTTTTTTTAAAATTCTGCCATTAATAAACAAAACGGCAATAAGGGAAAGCAAATAAAAAGGTAGATGTGGCGAATCCAAATTGTTCATAAACAAATAAAAGCCAAGCAATGACAGCACCGAAAAGATAATTGCAACTGCCACATATATATGCCGGTGTTTTAATACAACGACAGGTGCCTCCACCCAATCCAACAATTTATTGTAATCACTTTTTTTATTTTGAAAGTGCATACCAGAGGCCTGAAAGTCCTGCCTCCAATCCAATTTTTGAGATAGCTCTTTTATGGCTTCTTGTCTGTCGTTTATTTCATGATTAGGTGCAGGTTCTGATAGCCATTCTGATAAGAGCATTGTACCCGACTCAGTAGTTGTTCGGTTGACCAATTGAAAAATGGAATGCTGTCCGAAAATATCTAAATCAGAGGTGTACGGGTGATTTTGATTAATAAATTTATGTCCGGTATCAAATTCCTCCAGATTACATTCTCCCCTTAAAATTTCGGATTCATTTATACTTTTCAGGAAGGCTGTATGCTTTTTTTGGAATGCTATTTTGCTATGATATTTGATAGCAGCGCTAAAACATATTAATGAAACAGGGAAAACAATAAAAACAGGAGCAATTACATGGATGCTAAACAAGTATATAAGAATGCCACCTGAAACGACAAAAATAACCAGCCTAAGCAAGGAGATTTTATTTAATACATTCTTTAACCTTAATGCTTTGGCATTGTACCTTTTTATATTTTCCTGATAGACTTTCATGGTTTATTTTTAAATTATCTAAAATATGACGTCGAATCTTCGATATGGTATATAATATCTATTGCTGAGCATTGGCGGTTTATCTTCCAAAAATTATATTCTCGGCTAAAAGTCCTGCAATAAAGCCCAAAGCTGAATAAACAGTAAATACACTTAAAAAATTGTCAACTGTAAAAATCTCTGGCATTTCTGTTTTGTATCCGGGATTTTTGTCAATCTGCTGCTTTTTGAATAGATAATATGCGATCATAAAAAATGGTGTCATAATCAGATAGAATCCTATTGAGGCAAAACCATGAAGCAATGAATCTAAAAAATCATAAGGTTCTGGATTTGACAATGGAAGCAGCAAAGTTGTGCCAAAAATTAATACGGCCACTGTAATTGCAACTTCTAAACGATAAACTTTCCAGTATACTTTTGCAAATTCTATCATAAATCTTAAAAGTTAGTTGATGGGATAATTCCGAGAATGGGAGCCAGAATACTTATTCCAACCATAATTTTATAGATTCTTAACCATATCTTTCTCCAATCATTTTTCTTATAAATATTTTGAAATTCTTTCATTAAAAATTTCGATTTTGTGCAATAATATTTTGCTTATGTCCAACCTTTTGACTGCATGATGCTGAAATAAATTCCCGGCCAAAACGAACCATACCCAGCTATACATTATAGCAGTGTGTCCTAGCTAAGCCTTTTTCTTAATTTCCAATAAAGTCTTTGAAAATTTCGTATAGTATAAATTCACAATCTCTTGTTCTTCAACACTATCATATAAACTTTCTGCTACTTCAAATCTGGTATTCTTAATAACCAAATAACAAATCACTGTCAATTTAGGAGTTTGCGAAAAAAGCTTTGGAAAAATCCAACCTAAAATTGGAATATGCATTGAACCTCCTCCTGCTTCATATGATTTCTTTTCTAATTTCTGTTGTATCACCTCTGTTTCAATAATCTTAATTCCATATTTTAGGTCATTATTATATTTTCTATTTATTCCCCAATTAAGTAAAAAACAAAGAGATATAATCAATGAAACTATTCCTAAATATTCTAACCATGTAAAATGTCCAGCAATTGTATCAAAGAGAGCCGGTATTATAAAAAAACATGAAAGTAAGAATAGTAGAAAAGGTAAAACTAATCCTGGTTTTTTCATCTCTTTTATTTCCTTGATGTCATTTTGATTTAATCTCATTCTTGTAGTTTTATTTTGGCTTAGCAACAGTCTGTTTATGAAATGTAGTGTATTTAAGCGCTATGTTTTATACATTTTGTGGGCGGTCACTAATTTTTACATGTCAAATTCAAAATAATATGCCTTCTCATTTTCGGAGTCATACCAATAATACTTATAATATCTATCGCCATTTGTCCAAATTAGTTTATTTAGCTCTTTAATCCTTGACTTATCCCACCAATCAAAGTCTTGCTGAAGTCCAAATCCATTATCCTGGTTATTAGTATCAAGCAATAATTCATGTACCTTTATTATTTCATCAGATTTTTGTTGGTTACAATTAAAGGCAAACATATAACTGGCATCAATACCAATGGCGCTATTATAACAATAAATATTTTCTACATCCGACGTAATCTCAACTTTAATGAAATCTTGAAACCGCCTTTTGTTATTATCTGTATCAGGTTTATCACTATCAAATGATGGGAAAATCTTGTCTGCTTGCTTTTTAATCTCCTGTTTAGTCTTTGACTTAACCTTATCAGATAAGTGATCAGCTTTATTTTTAATTCTTGAACAACTTATCATCATTAGAAAGGTCATTATAACCACCAGTATTTTATTTGTCCTCATCATAATCAGTAAGTTTATCGTATGTAATGCACCACAAGAATATTTTTTAGCGGTCATCTAATCCTTCTCAGTCTTTTAATTTGAATATTTCCTTTTATTGGCTACCGTTTTTTATTTATTCTATTAGATTTTCCTTTTCTTAACAATTCAATTTCATTATCATTCTGGTCATAGTATCTGATGTCAAAAACCATTTGATTGATTTTTGAAAGCGTATCATTATTAAAAATCAGTCTCCTATTTTCAATGATTTTTGAATATGCAGTGTCAGAATTGAACTTTAATAGTCTAGTGTAAATATCAATTGAATCCGTTTGATATGCTGTTAAAGAAATTGAGTCAAATTGATTTGGACAGTCGCATTTCCATTTTTCGTCAAATTCCTCAATTTTTGTTTGTTGATTAACAGAGTCTGACAGCCACATAAGTTCCAATGTAGTGCTAAGTTGATTTGAATTAAATTCTAGCGAATCTAAATCAGATATATTAATTGGAAAGGACTGATTTCTCATTCTGAAGTCTATAACTTTTGCTGTAAGAATCTTTTTGCATGAGTCCTGCTGCACATATTGAGTTATCACTGAACTAATGTCGTTAAACATTGGTTCAAGTAGAGCTCCACAACTTGTTACTGTGATTGCTAAAAGTATGGTACTTATTATTCTCATTAGTGATTTAGCATTTCAAATGATAGCCAACGTTTGGCCGCATTGCGCTGTAGCAAATTTGCATTGAGATTGGCCGTCTGAGAGGACGAGACTATCGACCAAAGCCCTGCCGGCCCTGCTATGCGCTATGGCGCGTTGGTACCCGTTATTTATTTCTTAAAATCCTTAAAATTATAATTAAGCCAATTACAAGAGAAATTCTTCATGTCCGGTTCAAAAAGTCTGTGCAATTCAGTCTTGTAAAAAGAAGAACAACCTGAACAAATTGAAACTAATTCTTTTGAATTCTTAATCTTGTCAATGTTTTCGTAATCTATGTCATATAGCTTTATTGCTTTTAGGTCATGTAATTTTTCTAGTGTAATTACAGCCATATAACGTTCTGCATTATTATCTGAGGTCAGCATGTTTTTAATTACTCTGTACCTCCTGTTTTTAAGTTTCTTAGTCACTTTTTTAACAGTCTTGGATGGTTGTCCGCCATAGTAACAGCCAAAACCCACCATTTCATCGGTGTCTACATTATTTTGTCCACTTACAAATCCAATTTGTGAGAAGAGTAATATGGCTATAAAAATTGTTTTTGTAGTCATGTTCTTTTTAATGGGTACTATTGGAGGAGGCTATGAAGCGTAAGTGATTATTAACCAGATTCCACTTCCAAACTCCACTGAACCAAAGCGTTGTATTTGCTTTATCTTTTCATCTCAAAAGCCAAATCAGTGATTTGGCGCTGGTAGCCGAGCAAGTATTTTCTAAAATGCCACGGACCCTGAATGCGTTATAGCATCATGTTAACCATAGAGCTTTATTTACCTTAGTTTCTTTGTTAATTTTTTAAATTCTTTGTCTTTTGAATATTTGATTCTGATGGATTCGTCAATATCTTTAATTCCAATGCCACCTAATATTGCAATTTTTAAATTCTTATAAAATTTTTCAGATTGTTCTGTCTCTCCATATATTTCTGCAAGAGTTAAATTCGCCCAATGAAAGTCGGCATTTTCTTTTAATGAATCTTGGGCATATTTTATTGCTTTCTCAAATTGTTTCATTTTAAAATAAACCCAACCATATCCATTTAACAAATAGTCTTTGAAGTGATTAGAATCTAATTTCATGGCTAGATCCAAATCTCTTAGCGACTTGTCAAACTGTTCTAATTTACAATATATTAGTGACCTCGAGTAAATAGCTTCAATATTATTTGGGTCTTGATTTATTGCAATATTGTAATTGTTCAATGCTTTTTCTAATTCGTTGTTTTTGAATTGAATAATTCCTTTTTGGTGATAAGATTCTGAGTCCAATAACAACTCATCATCTACTTTCTCCAACTCTGACAAAGCCTTCTTTTCTTTGCCTAAAACGCGATAAACAAAAGCTCGGTTTAACCTTGCTTCCTGCATATCTTTATCAATCCTAAGGGCTTTGTTTAAATCTTTTAATGCTAATTCAAAGTCTTGTTTTGCAATATAAATTAGTGATCGCTGAGAAAATAAAAATGCATTCTTTTTTTCATATTCGAGGGCATATTCAATGTCGTCCAAAGCCAATTCTAATTCATCTAATTTGTAATAAACCGTTCCTCGAGCCCCATATGCAAGATGAAAATCTTTGTTTTGTGATATTACCTGGTTATAACATTTTATTGCTCCCTCTAAATCATCTAATTCATTTAAGCAGTTTGCTTTAATAAATTGCAGTTCAATATTATCATTATCTTTCTCCAATAGTTCATTGGAAGTTTTTAATGCTAATTCAATATTATCTTGTTCGAAATAAATATCCAATAGTAATCTTTGAATTTCGAAGTCACCAGGCTTAATAATAAGAGCATGATTTAGCTTTTGAATAGCTTTTTCAAACTCTCCATTATTATAATGCTTTTGTGATTCTATAATTAGTTCGTTTGTTCTCATTGCTTTACGGCTAACGGTTGGCTAGATGAAGCGTTTGGCGATTTAACGAATTAAACCTTCCAAATCTCCATTGAGCCAGATCTTTTATTTGTTTTTATATTTTCATTTCAAAAGCCAAATCAAAGATTTGGCGGTGTTCGATAAGCGAACTACACTTCCTAAGAGCTACGAACGCCATATGCTTTGTACTAACGTGTTGTAGCCCGTGCTTTCTATTCATTTATAATCTTTTTCAATATTCCATTGTCCCAGGTAAATGACACTTTATTTGCCTGTATTTCTCTTTCATTATATTTGCCAGGGTACAATACAGCTAGTTTATTCGAATTGAATTCAAAAACAATTAAGTCTTGTTCACGTGAAATTTTCAAGTCTTGGTAAATTCTTGATGGTTGACCGTACTTATTTCCTTGTTCATCTTCTATCTCTTCATAAATAGCAATGTTTAGGTGTCCAATATGTTGAATTTTTTCGTTTTCTACATAGTATAATTGCGTGCCCCAACTATATTCTGTCCCAACCTCACCAACTATTATAAAGCAGTCTTTATTTGTATTCGATTGAAATATATATGGTGCGAAATAATAGCTTTCCTGTTGTCCTTTAGAAACATAAATAATACTGTCATTCCTGTTTAAAATATGAAGTTTTAGTCCCTCGTTGAAGTCAGAAAAACCAACGATTAATTTCAAGTCCTTATATTCTTTTTGTATTCTGACATCCAAGTCGTTTAATTCAATTTCCCTTTCAATTTGGGTGGTATTAGTTAATTCAAATTCTTCCTTTTGAGCAGAAGAATTAATAAAAATGAATGTCAATATTATTAAAAACAAGTTCTTCATTTACGTATGTTTTGGCACGGGTTACAACGGACTCGCTGCATGGCGGCGTGAGGGAGTTTAACCTTACAATCTTTCCAAGTTGAGCTGAGCCAAAGCGTTGTTTGTAGGCTGGTTTTTTCATTCATAAACAACAGTGCTTCCAGCAATTTTTGTCATATGTATGCTCTCAGGTTTATCGTATAAAAATTCATTTAAATTGTTATGTATTTCAATATATATTACACTGTTGCTATACGTATAAAAGGTTATTGAGTCCTTTAAATTTAAACTGTCTGATTTTACAACCATTTTATGTCTTCCATAATTAATTCTTACTGGGTGAATTTTACCAAAAGCACTATACTCCTTAGTGTCTATGGTGTCATTAATTAATGATTCATTATCAATAATTACTTCAACATCATAGTCTGTCTTACCTTCATAATAGTCAGCAATATTGATATACGTATTGTATTTCTTAAAATAACCAGTCCAAATAAACCAAGTCAAAAGAGCTAAAGCGATTATTTGTAATACATTTATCTTTTTTATTCTAATTAAGGAGTTCATAGATAATATTTGTCGTTAGTGCTCTTTTTCACCTTGCCCACAACGGTTAGGCTATGAAGCGTAGCTTGCATTGCACCTGTGGCAAGCTATACTTTATAAGCCTCTGTTACAAGGCATTTTCATCTTAATTTCTTAATCCTATTTTCAATATCTTCAGCAGCGAGTGATGAATCAACTTTCTTTAGAAAATCACTTTGATTCGGATTGAATTTCTTAATGAATTCAGAGCTATTAAAAAGTCTACCAATTTCATGTGATTCTACTAATTTAATTGTCGGAATGTAATTATTGGCTACATAAATACCTGATTTAGTTCTTTCAACAGTATACTTACTATCACCAATCTGAATTATTTTATCAAATGCTTTATCTGTAAGTTGGTCAGATGCTACTGAGATTCCACATAGCCCGAGATCTTTGCAATCATTAGTCGTTGTTATACAATTGATAGCATCATTTATTGTATCTAATACTGAGTATACCTCAAATGCAGTTATAATTCCTTTAACCAAGGTACTAACAATAGCTTTTTTGGTAATTACCGTGATTATTTTAAGAATAAAACTTTCTAATCCAAACATACCAAGAAATTAAGAGGATCTAGCTCCTTTGGCAATTCCACATTTTCCTCCTTTCTCACATCCTGAGAAACCCCAATAACTCTCTGTGTAGAATGGGCATAGAATTTTAACGAATGAAGAATCATGTCCATTGTCATAATCATGATGTCCAAAAATCAAATTAATTTTTTCATCAGCAATTTGACAATAAATTTCTGCTTGATAGTCAATAATTTGTTTACTCATAGTTCAAGTTTTAGATATTTAAATGGCTTGTAATGGTGAGTGCAAGGTTTCGTATGGAGTTGCGGACTTCAAACTTATCAAACCGATACATTTTTGAAGCAAGCTACAACCGTTTAATTTACTAATATCTCGCCTATTCTTTTATACATTGTTATAGGGTGTTATTCCAGAATTTCTATTAAACCTCCATAAAATAAGACTTCGAAAATAGGATTCATTGTAGTCTGTCCGTCCCAATATAGATTTGCATTTTTTTCCACCAAATCAGGATTAGTAACATCAATCTCAAGCAATTTCGAATCAACCTTATAAATTGACTCACGAATAACACAACCATTTTCAAATTCAAATTTCTTAGTTTTGGTGGGTTTAAGCTTATATAAAGGGCTTTTATTTATAGAAGTTCCCAAGTTATTATACCATTTTTCAATCAATTCCTTTTCTTCAATCAAATAAATGCAACTCAATCTTGAAGGTTTATTTGAAAATTTTTCAAGTCTGACTTTTTCAAATATTATTTCACGAAGAATTCGTTGGATGAATACATCATTGTCTATTGATTTATTTTCTCTTAACAGCAATATCAATGAATTAACATTTTCAATTGAGGGATTCATGAAAAAAATGATTATGTCGTCTACTAACTTAGCACTTAACTTTCCATCATTTAGTATTTTCTGTTTATTCTCAATAATTCCTTGAGGAAAAGCATTTCGATTTAATTCTCCAATTAAGAGTAAATTCTTATCTCCATTTCTTACAAATTCATCTCTAATCAATCCTGACTTGTCTATATGATAGTACATATCTAATTATTCATTTTCTTTTATACCCCACAACTTACATATATCACCAATTTTGCCGTTATATCTCCTATAAAATCTAAAAAGACGCCCGGCACATCTCTGCACCAGACGCCATCCTTTATCAGCAAAACTAAATCTTAAGCTTCTTCTACAGTTTTCTTTCGGTTATTGCGTGTACGTACCTTTTCGTTGTTTTCTTTGATGGCCTGCGCCACCCGGTCGGCAAAAGCACCATATACTTCGGGTTGTGCTTCCCTCATCGCCCTGAGGTAAACCACCAGTTTGTTGATCCGTTCAATCAGTATCAACTTAAGTTCGCTGGCCGTCAGTTTTTTCTCTTTCTTAATTTTTGCTTCCTGGTAATCGGCCGATGTTTGTCTGAACTTAACCTGTGCCGCCTCCAGGTTACTGATGGCTTCGGCCATGCCGGGTAAGCGGTCAACGCTCGCCTTAATGGCCTCCTGGCTTAAATCGGCCAGTAGTGCTTCAATCAATGTCGACTCCTTATCATAGCTCTCATTAATTATTTCGAGGGTAAACCGGCTGAGTACCTCATCAACAGCCTGCGCTGCACCTCTCTTTTCCTCATCAGGAAAGCTAAGGTAGGCATCGGTTAACTTAAACACCGAACGCGAACAATCGTCGCGCTGTACATCTTCCTGCTCAAGCAGCGATTTAATTAAACCGCTGTTGGTCATGTTGATCAGCAATGTTTTGTTGCTCTCAATATCACTCAGCAAGCTGGTGATGTAGGCATCGGCCGACCAGTCTGATGCTTTTGATGCATCAATAATCACTGTTGATGTGTTACCTGCTTCGGTAATGTAACTTCTTCGATCAAGAAATAATAACTTACTCATAGTAATTTAGTTTTTAGGCAATAAGTTAAAGTGCTAATCATTGGTCATTAAAAAAATGCATCTGTAATTTTTCAAACTAAGAGAGGTCAGGCAATAATGCTTATGTCACTTGCCCGCTTATTCGAAGGGAGCTTTTTGTTATATAACAATGGCGTGCCCAAATAAAAAGGGAAGCTTTCATTATATAACAATGGCTTGTCCAAGTAAAAGGGGAAGCTTTTATTATATAACAATGACTTGTCCAAATGAAAAGGGAAGCTTTTGTTATATAACAATGGCTTGTCCAAACAAAAAGGGAAGCTTTTATTATATAACAATTGGCTGTCCAAATAAAAAAGGAGGCTTTTATTATATAACAATGGCTTGCCCAAGTAAAAAGTGCCTTTTATTACTATAACAATTGGGTGGTGTCGACAATAACCCAATATACATATAACAAAAAATGCACTGACTCCTTAATTCCGCAAGCGGAATTTCTCAGCCCGCAGATAACGCAGATTTTTGCTGAAAGTGTTTTCACCCATTTGGATGAATAAAAATCTGCGACAATCAGCGCAATCAGCGGAAAACAGAAAAACTTGCGGATTCCAGGTGACTTTTCCGGCCAATATCCCTGCAATAAATACACTTTTAAATTGACGATACTAACGTTTTAGCTTATCGCTGGTTAAAATTTTAATTCCTCTTTGTTTAATAAATAATCAAACTAATGTTATGAGGCAAGCATGAATATAGATAATATGAATTAATTATGAACAACTATCTTTTACATTTTCATGCAAACCTACGTTATTTATAATCATATCAAATAAACTGATTTACTGAAACAAGGAGTTAAATTCCAAATTTTAAGTGTATTAACACAGGAAGTTTAAGCTAAATACTGTTTAACGTTTCATTTTTCTTAATCACAACACACAAAACACATGATTACAAACCATTTCTAACAGATTTATCCGATGAATATGAACAATACGCCAATATTCATCGGATAAGTAAGGTAAAAACGCTTGTGTGTTCTCTATCTATAGCTTTCGATATGGCAATTCCAAATCATTTTGGTAGAAACAAGTTTATTGAAACATTCTGCTTGATTTTATTTTCGACATCTGAAGCTACTTCGTATTGAAAGTGTGACACAATTAATATGCATGAGCATATTATAGAGCATGCTTCTGCTGTAAGTATTATCACAGTGGAGACTGTGTCGGAATAATCGGTAGGACAATGACATTTAGAATCTTTACTTCCATAACGTCAGCTCAAGCCGCTGAGGCTTTTACTTTCTTCCTTCAGTTGAAGAAAGTAAACAAAGAAAACCGCCGACAGATTCCTCGCTTACCCACCTATGTTTCGTTGATGAGAAATAAAGAACTCGCTACGCTTCAAACAACTTTATTTCTTTCCATCAACTTCAACATGCGGGTACCCAAGCTGCGGAACCAAAGTCGGAAACCTGGAACTTCGACTTAATACTTTTTTAATGAGATTACCCTGAAGGTTAATAGAATATCCAATGCATATTCCAGGGTAATATTAACTTTGTTGAGAAAACATTTACTTGCTGTCTGGATATGAAATCTACAACACTGCATATAAAGAACATGGTTTGCAATCGATGTATTAAGGTTGTCAGCGATGAATTAAGCAAGCTGCAGCTTCAAATAGAAAAAATAGAACTGGGGCTTGTAACTGTATCTACAGTAATTGATAATGATAAACTTAAGCAAATCGGTGAAGTTCTGCATGCCAATGGTTTTGAGCTAATCAGTGATAAAAAGAGACAGATCATCAACAATATTAAAACCTTAATAATCGAAAGAATACACCACGATACCGGGATGCCCGAAAATGCTAATTGTTCAGATATTATAACTGCTGAAATAGGTTACGACTACTCTTATCTTAGCAACTTGTTTTCATCAGTTGAAGGTATTACCATCGAAAAATACATTATCAATCAGAAGGTAGAGAAAGTCAAAGAGTTAATTACATATAATGACCTGAGTCTTAAAGAAATTACCTATAAACTGGGCTACAGCAGTGTGCAATATCTTTCTAATCAGTTTAAAAAAACAGCCGGATTGACTCCTACCCAGTTTAAAAAGC
>NZ_CEXQWX010000047.1:0-39027 GCF_982718395.1 Carboxylicivirga sp. | reverse complement strand
TTTACTATCTGTCATTTTAATATCACCCGAATCCCCTTTCATCTGAATTTTCCTAACAGTTTGCTCCGCTACCTGGTCTGCCTCCTGTTCATATTTATCGTTTACTTTACCTATATTGAGCTTTGTTTGTATAGACCCTTTAAAGAAACCACCTGAAGTTGAGTCCATACTCGTCTCTGAGAAGAAATTTTTTGAATCATTCTTCTTGAAAAACAAAGAATTTTGGATTCCTTGCGTAGAAGCTTTTGAGTTTTTAGGTTTAGAAATCTTCATCTATAATTACAGCTTTAATAAGCCTGTACCATTAAAAATGTACTCTAAAGTTGAATCTTAGTACCTAACTCTTACTGGTAAATTCCTTCCCTGAAGTCGCATAAGTAATGCTATCATTTGGTTAAACTTACCTTCATCTCTCGACGCAACACCTATACAACCTGCAGTTCCATCATCAGTCACATCAAGGTGAAAGAAGAATTCAGATCTTCCGCATACATTTGTACCTGTGGCCGGAACCAAAGGAACTCTGAACGGTCCCCATGCTGAGGCTCCTGAACCAGTGGGATATCTTAATGAGCCTCGTGATAACGCTGGTGTTTGAACTGAGTTTGGTGCAATATAGTAGTCGCCTTCCGGTAATGGACCTCGATTTGGAACACATTGATGTCTTTGATTATTCATGTAATTAATTCTGGAACGATTTCTCCGATTGGTGGTGCTTAAACCGGAATTTGCAACAGCAACGATAGCGTTATGTCTTTCGTCTGTCAGAATAACTTGTCCGCGCGTAAAAAGCATTGATTCTAATCTTAAACCAGAGTAAGTTCGGGGCAATACTGTAGTGCTTGTTGGATTTAGGACTCTTATCTGATCAAATACTTGTTCCGTATGTCCTGAGTTAGTTGTGACATATATTCTTACCCGATAAGTTCCAGGCTCAGGAGGCCTGTTCCTTGAACCTCTGAATGTTCCATCCCAGATTGCCACTTTGTGTCCTGCTGTAGCATTAGCGAAATGGAAACTTCTGTGATCAGGTCGTTCACTTGAAAATTCATATTTTAAAATCATGCAGCTTATGCTTCGCAAATCTGTACCTGCTACATTAAAACTGATTCGTGCACTCTCCCCCTGATCTACCCTAATGGTTCTGGGGCTAATATTAAAATTAGAAATGTGCCTTAATCCCCTTGTTGATCTACCTCTCGCGGCTCTTCTTTCCAAATGAGTCAGGATTCTGCAACGCTCCTGAGATGTTGTGCTTCTTCTCCGGCTATAACTTACTATTGCTCTTCTTTCTTCTGAAGTAATATCTCCATTAATTACCATTCGTCTGGTTGCACGAACCAATACAATATGACTGGCTCCTCTTCTGCCTCTTTGACAACTTCCTGGAATTCGCTGAATATTATTCCCGGATTGCCTTTTTTGCTGGATTGTATGTGTCAATTCATGAGCCAATAAGCGTTTTCCACCTGAAGTGCCAGGACTATAGTTCCCCTGATTAAAATAAATATCATTTCCATGGGTAAACGCTTTTGCATTAAGTTGCTCATTCAATTGAATTGCATCCGCTCCAGTATGCAAGCGAACATTACTAAAATCAGCATTCATGCTGGATTCCATTTGTCTTTGTACGCTGCTTCCAAGATGGTTGCCCTTTCCTTTCGAAGCATTCAATTGAGCTTCAATAAGCTGAGAGGAATTTGTATTAAGCTCTTTTCGATGTATATTTTTATCTTCATGCAGCTCACTATCGTTTTCAAAAATTGGTTTTAACAGAACATTGTTATCATCTTCAGATTTTTCGTCCCCTTTCTGTATTCCTTCTTCCTTTTCACAAGACTCACATTTTTGTTGAATATTTGAGTTTGTACTTATTAATTCTATAGTTGAAGTGTTTTCGAAGGTATTCTCCGGGTATTTCTGAATGCGGTTAACTACATTATCCGCCACCTGATCGGCTTCTTGTTCGTATTTATCATTTACTTTACCAATATTGAGTTTTGGCTGAAGAGTTCCTGAAAAAAAAGTACCTGAGGATTTTGCACTATTCTTTCCGGTAAAGAAATCACCTGACTCTTTCTTTTTGAAGAATAACCTTGGTGAATTATTAATGTTTGTTGAATTCGATTTTATAGCTTCAGCCGTTCTCATATTGAAGGTAGCCTGCTAAGAATTTTGTAATAAGCTATAGGATGAATAAATAGTTGAGTGAATACGCGTGTCCTACACCTCACATCGTATCTTTAATGCTTCCAAGTCTTCTGTAACTACTTTAAAGAGAACAAACCCGTCCTTTTTTGGAATTTATCTCCACTCCACCCGCAGTATCTCCCTTTTCCATGGGAGTTTTACAATACTAATATTCCATGACAGGTAACTTAAAAGAACATCAATGGAATGGTTTTCCACTTTTAATCTTAGTTTCTCACTTTCGGTATATAGTTTACCACCTCGTTGCAAAAAATCATCCTGGATAGTTGAAGTGCTGGTACTTTTTAAAATTGACCAATTCGCTATAACTGCGTTTAACAAATCTTTTGCTTCTGCTCTTTCGTTTTTCCTCAGTCTCTTTATTCGTCTTACCGGATATTCGATCGGACAATTACATATTATCTTGGGTATAATTAACTGAAATTCCTCGGGATTTTGTTCTCCGGTAGCCAGGTAATACAAAAGATGAATTGCTCTTTCTCTTGCCCGCTCATTTACGAACTTTTGTTGCTTAAGAAATCTAAGTCTATCGAAAAAGTTACTTAAAAACGGATGGATCAGTACTAAACCTGCCAGTTCAACATACATTCCCTCTTTTTCTTTAAATTGCAACCTTTGATTATCATGTTCAATAGATGAAAGTAACTCAGATTCAAAAGCAAGGCTCTGTTTCGTTTTTGTTGATTCTGTAATTTCACCAACCATACTTATTACATCAATATCTCCTCCTTCTCTGGCACTTAAAAATTTTCGAAGCTCTAATCCCGGAATAACCTGCTCAAATACCTGTATGTGCTTTATATCTTCTATTGATAATAATATCTTTCTACTACTCAATTCATCCATCTGCTTGATTAGTTTTGTTGCAATTGAGGGTATTTTATTTTCTATTTTCCGAATGAGCTTTTTACCCTCTGATGGACCAAGTATCAAGTAAATTAAATCAGCCAAATATTGCA
The DNA here is from genome assembly GCF_982718395.1 of Carboxylicivirga sp. Taxonomy (NCBI): domain Bacteria; kingdom Pseudomonadati; phylum Bacteroidota; class Bacteroidia; order Marinilabiliales; family Marinilabiliaceae; genus Carboxylicivirga; species Carboxylicivirga sp. The sequence continues at coordinate 35,857 of NZ_CEXQWX010000047.1, read as the reverse complement.
ACATTTGGTTAACTGAAGGGTATTTCCCTTTGGCCTTATTTTGAAATGCAATAATCCATAATTCCTGTTTGAACGATTGCTTATCTAAAGTTTTAATATTGGTTTCGAAAGAATTCAAATAATTCAATACAAAGTGCATCTCTTCCACTGTTTGTTTTATCACTATTGGATGAGATTCTCCCAGAGCATACGCAATCTCCATTAAAGTCCGTTCGCTATGTTGGTAAACAAGCCTTCTGGGAACATTTTTAAATTCAACAATTGATTTCTTTAGTTTTTCAACTGAAAGTTTTTGCTGTCTTAGTTGAATGAGTGCATTATGAACTATAGCCGTAAAACTTTGTACTGAATTCCAAGGAATGATACCCGATTTAAGAAAGTACAACCATTTTTCAAAGGCATTTTGATATGTTGACTGCTGAAAGATTGATTCTGATTGATTTGATTCAATTCCAGCCATTTGTTTTTGAATCACTTTCTTAATTTCTTCCTTGCCAGAGAATTTTTCAAGGTCAGCAGAAGATATTGTTCCTATATCTAATTCAATTCTATCAAAATACTTAATCTGTTCCTCCTGTGATAACTCATCAAATACCTCCTCGAGCGCTTTTATTATTATGTGCTTATAATAACTGCTCATCTGATGTTGGACTTGAAACTTATCAAGCCCCCTACCCATAGTGAAATCAATGGTTTGCTTTTGAATTACGTGCGCATTCATATACTATCAAAATATTGAATTGACAGAAAGTATAGAGAAGAGAAGTATATCCCAGAATGTTATTTCAGAAATGGCTTTATAGCTTCAGATAAGTCGTTAAAAGGGCGGTACTTTTCAATTCCTGAATCAAACCACTTCTGAATCACTAATTTGACGTCAATCCCCTTGCTCTCAATAGTGTTTAGTATTTGATTCAGTAATTCAGTATCCGAATCTTCTGTCTCGAAGGAAGTACGATCAAGAAAATAATAAATCATGTTTTCGGCAATTTCCTTTACTTCTTTCTTGTATAGCTTTTTGGTAACCTTATTCGATGGTATTGGATTTTTCAGTACCTGCTCAATTTTATTAACCAGGTGTTCTTCTGAGGGAATGGCTTCTTCAATAAATCTGTGAGCATTTATTGCCAGTGGATTTCCTACTGTACGGTTTTCAATTTTAATTATTTTATCAATGTATTGGGCGTGCCGATTATTTAAAAAATTGATTTTCTCTCTTTCTGTATATTTATTTTCTGATTTTTGACCTTGCTTTTTTATTTCCTCCTTTTCAATAATTAGATCGTCCGATTCGACTAAATAATCATCATTCATAGTCTTTACTTCACTATAGCAAGGAATATATCGATAGGGTGTACATTGTAATTTAGGCCAATTGTGAACTGAATTGATCTGATTCAGATAGTCTATTTGTTTTTTCTTCAAATCAAGTGCCATCGTATTAACCTTTTTTATCTCATCTTCAGAACAAGGTGGACATACACTTAATTCCTGGTAACACTTTAATTGTCTGGCCACCAAAAATTGAATCAGCTGTTTTACGTTATATTGCTTTGTGCAAATTGTTTTTTTTGCTTTCTCACGTATCCAGTTTTTATACAACTCTTCGAAACAACATAAATCATGGGGTGCCAACCAAAATACACGGATTAAAATATGAGCAGGCATTTCCCTATAGAGAATTTTCTCAATGAGCATTTTATTTTCCGGTGATAAATACTTTTCTGACCATGCTGGCAGAACTACTGTAACTATAAAGGAATAGGGATCTACTCCAGGTATAAATTTCTCATAATGTCCTTCTAAGCAAGGATCTGCCATATCTATAGACCAGGAAAAATCACAATTCGCCAGTTTTGGATCAGGTGTTCTTCCAATTGCTCCAAAATTTGGTCGTAATAAAACATGTTCAATTAGATGCAATCCCTGTGTGTTTATCAAGCTCTTTGCTCTTTCTATTGCTTCACAAGCCATTTCAGAACTGCTATAGCACTGAGGATTGTAAGCTACTATCTCCTGTCCTTTTTTAATTTCAATTAATTCATTCCCTTCATCATTAATAAAACTTTCGTAGGGATTTGTTAGTACTTCGATACCATATTGTGAACAGTGGCAGTCATAGGTAGGCAGGTAAAATCTGTAATTTGACAGAGCTTTTAACATCAGTTCATAATGCTCGTAAGCTTCATCAATTGAGTTAAATGTACAAGGGCTTTCCCATGCCGGAGGACAAGCTTTCCATGTTAATTTCTCTCCACAGGGTCCTATCTCATTTTGTCCGGATTCTATTGGAGATCTGTAATTAGGTAATTTTATTGAAATCCTGTATGCATATCCTCCCTTCCCGGTATTTTTTAGCTCCCTGACTATTGGGTTAAAATGTGCCCACTTAAGTACTTTTTCCTTTAGCTGATCCAATGGCACCTCTTTACCTTGGGCAGCAGATGAAATTTTAATGTATCTGGATTTATCCAGGTAACTTTTTAGCTCGCCTGATTCTTCAACTATCCCCTTATTTCTTATTTGTTCAAGAATTTCAATTTTGCTTTGCTTAAACCTGGATTCTTTTATTTCCTGATTATATGAATCAAACTCTCTAATAGTTAAATCCTTCAATTCATACTTTTCATCAAGCTGCGTTTTATTTCTTAATAGTTTTACATCATGCAAATAGCTTAGTTCCCCTTTTGTACTGTTTTTAAAAGCCTGTTGGAGCTTCTTCATTTCTTTATCACGTTCGGCTTTATCAGCGAATTTTCGGGGATGGACCAGACTATAGTTTCTACAAGCAACAAACCATCGATAACAATCACGATGAATGAACTTTTGAAAGACATTTGGTGAATGTGATACAGAAATAAACTTTTCAATTCCCTTTTCTTCCCAAGCCTCCTGCTCTGTTTTAAATCGTTCAACGCTTTCAGCCAAAACCTCTCTAATCGCAATAGTGTAATTACAATGCTCATCCGATTTGAGAATATAGTTGCCAGGGTGTTTTAACAACACAATGAAGAAAAGAAATTCTTTAGTTGCTTCTTTAATAGTTTTAAAACTATTCCGACTTATGAAATAACTACTACCTGAACTATGAAGTACCAACCGATATTTATAATAAACCTCATCTCCCCTATCTATTTTAATTATGGGATAAGTAATTAAAAGTTTAATGATTTCCCTGACCGATGCCTCATCATGTTTCCCCAAGTCGTCGAGGGTTGCTTTTGGTACAAATGCCACCGTTTGATTATTCAGACAAATGTCTTCATTATCAAGGTATGTTTCTTTGAGACTTATGTATTCATTTTTGCCATAATTTGATTGAAGTGTACCCTTTTGAATAATATCCAGGTAACTTTTCTTAAATGCTTCCTCGGCATCTTTAACTGACTGATACCCTTGCATACTCTCAAACAGAATCAGTTGTTCACCTTTTTGTTTACCTGATTTGTAAAATAGATTACGACACTTTATTTGGAAGTGATATCTAAACGTTTTCTTCTTAATCTCTCGTTTTCTGTATATATCGCCTCCCAGGCAAATCTCAAGGTAATTTGGATTAACTAAGGGATTTCTTCTCAAAACACCAAGCCTCTTTTTAACCTGGTCTTCATTGGGCTGCGGCTTTGCCCAAACAATATGAGCAAGTGGATTATCCTTATCTACAAGTTGATAAACTATTTGTCCTTTACGGCTATTCGGATCTTTCTGAACACTTTCCTTAAAGGCCTCACTTTTTTTGCCATGGAAAGAAGCAATAGCCTTCCTTACCGTAAAGTATTCATTTATTGTTTTTGTTGTTTCTCTTATCTCCTTTTCTGATGTTTTTTCCTCGTAGATAAAACAAAGTCCTGAAAGCGTTTTATTGTTCCCTTTTGCTTTTTCCTTGCTTTTATCTTCAAGAATAACCTGTTTTCCTCTTCGAATCAATTCAAATTTCTCCGCATTCTGTATAAACTTATCAGCCTCAGATTTTGCAATTTCCGCTTTACTATATTCTGATGTGCTTTCAAATACAAACTGACTAGGTCCATAACCGAGTGTATAGTTGAATTTCCATTTGTCAGGCACTTCTCCAGAAGTGATCTTGTAAACGTAGTTTTCGGTAATTGCCAATATAGACCTGAGTTTTTTTTCTGCACCCGATTTTGATTTATAGGCAGCTATATTTTCTCCTATTTTCTTCATTTGCAGATAAATAGTTACCTGATATTCTCCGGTATCTTCTTTATGTTCTATTTTATAATTAGAAGCATTAGAAAGTAAGCTAATCATTTTCTGACTTGCTGCCCGTGCTTGACGAAAAGAATCGTATTCTTCTGTTGCTCTAATTTTGAATGAATTGTTTTTATCAAGCAATTCAAAAGTAAATTTATCCGGTTTGCCTACAATCGTATCGTTTACATCAATCTTAAAACCTTCTGAATCGATGTACTCATATTCCTTACCTGACTTTTTACTTTGAATTAGTTTCCCAATAAGTTTTACATCTTTCCCTGATTCATATTTCCAAAGCTTTCTTTCATTAATTTGTTTTACGCTACCGGCAATACTCTTGATTGCACTTGCCCCATCAGGATAACTGTTCTTAGTGGACCTGACAATATTATTAGCCTTATCTCTTACATTAAGAAAATAAATGTGTTTGGATACTTGAATATCCCCCTCAACAGAATGTGGTTTGAATATCCTTGAATAATACCCACTGTGTAACTCGGCTTCCTCTGCCGTTTTGAAATTCTTATCAGTTAAAGTCGCCAGATTTTCTTCATTATACTTTAACTCTAATTCATAGACATCCTCACGGCCCGGTTGTTTAATCCTGTAATTTGATTTATCTGCTGCAGCGAGCATCATTTGACGTGCTGCTTCCATTGCTTCTTTTGGATCATCGAAGCGCTCAGGACTGCGGAAATACTTTCTGTTATTTAGGGTTAGCTCTGATAAATAATAAACAGGGTATCTGAATAATTCAAAATTGCATAAATGCCTTCTTTCCAATGACAAATTGCCCGAAAGAGCATTGAATCGCTTCTCAAAACCAGAGATATTCCGGTTTGCCCACCCATTCAGCTTATAATTATATGCCTTTCCTCTCTCACTGCTTAATTCAGGGTAGTTCTTTAAGAAATTCTCTTTCGCTTCAATATCCCTGGCTCTTAGTTGATGCTTATCCATCAATCCGTAAGATAATTGTGCAAAATCAGTAAACTTTTCGGCAAACCTGGCTAAGAGGTGATTGAGAAATTCATTTCTCCTTTGTTGGTATTGTCTTTTATCCTCCAATAAAATGGATAAATAATCGAGATAATCTACAGGCTTAAATTCTATATTGAAGGAGTACTTATTTCTCCTTGTATAAAATTGCCTGAAACTATCAGGTAATTTAGATGCATATTCAATATTTGAAACATCTAATTTGGCTTCCTTCAAATCCTTATAATAAGATTTGCTTAACAGCGCAATTGAATGAGAGTTTGTATAAATGTAAAAGAATACACAGCCATTTTTATGGGAAATAAATTCTGTTTTGAAATTACCTCCAATTATATCCAGTTTGACTTGGTGAAGAGCTATTCTGCATAATTCTTCATTCTGAAAATAATACTGATTAGTTTTTTCAATATCAAGGCTGTCGATTTTACTGTTACTGACTGCAACTTGTATGATTGATTTATCCACAGGAACGGCCAATAATTGACTATTAGTGCTTGTCCCATCATTTGAATTTACATTAAGTCGTACAAGCTTTTGTAATTCAGGAATGGTTTTTATCGCATTCGCAAAATATGTATGATTTAACCGAGGATCATCACTTGATTCAAAAGAAAACAGATTTCGAATGTTTTTCAATTGAGTAAGATAGTTAGCAAGCAATTGATCATAAAACAACAAATAGGATTTTAACTGAAGGGCCTGAGCCTTTCGATGATCAGATGCATCCTCTAGTAATCCTCCATCGGCAATACCATATACATCAGGAAAATCACTTTGAATTGTTTGATATTCGTCCAATTCACTTCTGTATTGCCCCTTTGGAATAGCCAAATCCAGATAAGGAGATGGTTTCTTTATTAGAACCTTGCCACTATTCTGAAAATCAAGTTCAAACAAATGACGAAATTCACTCTCGTCAATAGATACCGGAATACTGTCTTGTATAAATTTAATTGTGGTACAATCTAAAGAAAATTCTGCAACGTGATTTTTAAATAAATGAAACTTGCCGTTACTCCGATGATTTGCCACACTACCACAATCGTTGATTTCAATTCTTCTAACACGCTTTATTCCTGGAATAGAAGATGCCATATTGAATAAATCTGATAAATGAAATTCTTTTATGAACTGAATATCTTCTAACTCAGTAGTATCAATGAATCCATGACTTTGTTGAATGTTAACAGGTCTGCCTGCAAAGATTTCATCTATAGTTTTTCCTTTATTAATAAGTTGCTGTAGGGAATAAAATGTTGGAGTTGGAGTAAAAAACTCACGTAGAGCATGAATGAGCTTCAAATAAACTTGTTCCGGGTCAGCATTAGTTTCTAACTCTACAGTAGCCTCTGCTCCAACTGGTTGTTTACACAAAATATGTATATCAGAAAAATCGAAATCCTCGCATAGATTTCGATTTTTGTGTAGAACAGATTCGACTTTAAGTTTTATTTCATCTTCAAAATCTTTCTGACTTTTGTTGTTTGGTGGATTTTCTAGGTCCAAATAAACCTGGTATAATCCCCGGATTTGATTTTGCTGTTTATTCGATTCGTCTTCTATTGATAACCAAGCATTTCTGATTTCACTGATGTCAATTAATAGTTTTCTATAATCAATAATAGTAAGCGGATTATTACCCAGAATTTGCGATGGTGTAAAAAAATTATTCTCAGTAAAACTTGCATCACTCGGATCTACGGCCAGGATATCTTCTACCGGAAGGTTCGTTGTGTATCCAAGATCCAGAATCGCATAAATCAGACTTTCCAATATGGTAATTCCTGGATCATGAACATTGTGATCAGTCCATATGTGACCAGCCAGTTTGCCTAAATATTCAATTCCTTGTCGACGTAGTGTATCAAAATCAAGATATTTCGGAAACCCTGAATTATTCTTCTTTATTACATCGACTTGTTGTAGTATGTTGTTGTCCATTAAGGATTTTAGGATTAAAGGTAATGGAGGTTACTCCCCCTCTTTACATGGATTAATGGGCTGTTGTTTTTCGTCAAGTAGCCATGAATCACACTCTTCTGGAAGAATACAGACATCCATACTTCCTGCAATTAATATTGATCTGGGAGTTAGTGGTGTAACTTTTTCTGCATCCGACCTGGATACGTCCTTACTTTCATGCGCTATTTTAATTTCACTAATAAATTCAATGTAGTCTCTTGTTTCCAGAAACTGAAGAATATCTGAATGGTAGACCTCATTTCCAAAATACAAGCCGGAAATATCACCTGTTAACCAGGGAGAAATAAACTCTTTTAATTCTTTAACTACCTGCTCCTTATAGTAGTTTTCATCTTTACCACGCTTCAGAACCAAACGAGTACAAACATTAACTTTCTCATACCTGGGATTCATGACCCGAAGCCGGACAAAAGGTGAAGTTTTTTCACTCAGATGTTTTTCAATTTTTCCCAAAAGACTGGAAGACACTTTGGGATCAATCTTGTAATTCGCTTTCAGCTTATCAATATCAGGAATCACAGCGAGAATAACATAGCCTGGAGCCACAGGAAAATCGTTGAAGTACAGATTGGCATCCATTACAAAGCTGTGATTAATGCATTTTGCCCTGTAGATTAATGGGAAGTATTCAAGGCAGATACGTTCATAGTCCCACTTTTGTATTGACCGGTTTTTGTGTCGCAGAAGTTCACTCACCCGGGTATAGTATGGACCAGAAGATTCTGGGATTCTACCTCCAAATGAATCATAAGGCTGTACAACCTTGGTAACACTGGCATCAGCCACCTTAAGTTTTGCAACTGATTCTTTTGCTAATGGTTCAGCCAAACGTAACTTATCATTTTGAGGTTGATTTGTAAATGTAGCAATTGCTGCCTGGGTGTGAATCCCAAATGTCTCACCTACTGCCCTGCTATTTTCAAATACCGAAGCTTTTATCCAATAAATACCCTTTGGCATGAGCGTATTATTGTTACTGATATTTTCTGGCATTGCGATTTTAATGATTCCAGAGCTAGTCAGATTATTTGTCACATCATCGATTATCTCAAAACCTTTTCGCAGAGGTCGCCAAACATTATTTTCCAGATAGTGCCAATTTACTTTAGCCTTTTCTGATTCAGAATCTGCGGTCGCTTCTGCAATTTGAAACAGTATGTTGACATTATTACCCGGAACAAGTTCTTTTAGTCCTAAGAATAAAGTGCCTTCGTTACAGTGGGTAGGAAGTAGTGTTGGTTGCGCTTCAATATCCTCAGCCTTGTGTGTATTCTTATAAGGGTATAAATGTATCAGGTCAATATCTGAAATTTCTGCCGTAGCGGTATAGTCAATTGACAATTTATTTATAACAGGTGTCCAGGGCTCGTTAGGGATAACGACAGAAAGATTTTCAATAAATTTATTATTGGAATCAAGAAGTCCAAAAGTATCTTTTATACTCTCAAAATAATCTTTTGCTCCAAATACTGATGCTAAAGCATTAGCAACATCATTGGAATTAGTATTTATGAATCCAAGAAAATTTTCAACTATGTTCGTTGGATAAAAATGAAAGGATCCTCCTATCAGAGCACTTAATGCAACTCGAATAGCATTAAAAATATCCAATATATCTGTTTTCTGCCCCGGAACATTGTTGTTATAATGTACATCTAATGCGGAAGCACTTGTATTTGCAGTAATAGAATCAGTATGTGCGGTATCTAATTTGGTAATAAGTTCATTAAATAGATCAGTTAATCCCTTAAATCTCATTAAAGTATGTCCATCCTTTTCATACACTGCCCCCTCCAATATTGAATCCGGATATTTTCCCAACGCCATCATTTGCCTCGCTAAAACAAAACTATAGTCTTTATGAAGGAAATCCTGATTTCGAAGATTAATCTTTATAAATCCATGTCTGGAATTTACAGTCAAAGGCTGAAAGTCTGATTTATTAATTTGGAATTTATTTATCGGAAAAGCTGAAGCGTCGATTTTAATACTCTGTTCACATGGATTCTTTTTATCACAAATTTTAATTGATGGGTCAACAAATGAGAAAAAATCCTCAGGTGGCATTTTATCGAAAAGTTTTCGGTCTGTGCTTTCATCCTGCCAATCTCCTTCTATGAGTTGAGAAATTCTAATTTTAAAATCATTTATATCCAGCCCATATTCTTTATTTCCACCACTTCCTTCCTTGAGACGATAAGCTTTATAATAATCCGTAAAATCTGATGGTCTGTTTTCCCAGTTCAAATTTAATCTGGCGGTATTCCATTTTTTGCAAAAAATTTCCTTTGAACCAATATAAAAACTTGGTCCCTGCAAATTTGGTTTACAATATTTTTTCGGATTGGCATTAAATATTGCATGAATCAAAGCTACGTCAGGTAAAGAGAAATTTGCCTTTAAAAATCGATCATGTTCAGAAATAATTCTGTAGGAACTTTCTGCGCCTAATAAGCTTAATAATTTATTCTTACCAGCATTACTTATTCCTGCATTTTCCGCATCAACAATGAATTGCTGTGTTATGCAATAAATCTTTGATGAATCAACAACCGTGAAATCAATTATATTTGGTCTTGTACCAAAAGGAAAAATGGGGCCATTAACGTCTTGGACGCTACTATCATTCTGAACAATCAGGTTTTTAACTCCACATACACTAACATCAATCGTTGCCTCATTTAAAATTGAAATATTTCTGAAGAAGTGATAAAAGGATACATACATCTCTGATTCTTCATTTTTATTTAAGCAACAATCATTACCGTCACCATCATCCAGATTTAGTGTTCTTCTATCCAGCTTTATTGAATCATTTAGTTCTATTTTTACAAGCGGCAATTCGGTGCTTAAGTCCTCACCCAGCTTTTCTCCGTCATAGAATGTCACGGGAGGCATATCAGCTTTAAGGTGAGCATCAATGTGGAAATCAAATTCATTTGTGGCACTTATATTAGCAGGTTCAAATTTAATTTCATCAATTTTTGGTCTAATCCACGACTCTTCACCACTAAGTTGAATATTAATTAGTTTCTGTGGCTTAATAAATCTGGCAATCAGATCTTTGTCACTATTGCTAAAATCAGAAGTATCAACAAATGTATCAAAGAAGAGCACATCGGTTGGACAATAACACTGTTTAGTCTCTTCCTTTAACTTATCCTTAAGCTTTTCAATAACTTCTTTATTTGCCCCTTTTTCAATTAAAGAATTGATAATGTCCCTACTGATATAGAAGAAATCTTTGTTGAATAATGAATTAGCTGTAGAATAAAAATCTCTGGCTGATCTGAAAAGAGGTTTTGAGGAATTGTCTGTTTTTGACTTGCTTCCTGATTTAACATCATCATCGCAGCATGGATTAGACGTTGCTGGTTTAACGGGGAATAATTCATCACAAATATTCTCCGAAAGCTTGCACTTAATCTTAATCTTTATTGAGCGATTTCCTTCATTTAATAACAGTACAGGTGAAGCCAATATAAATCCTAACCTGGCATTTGGATAAGGTTTATAGTCTCTTAATTCCGGATCGATATATTTGCTCTTTTTATCTCCTAATGTTGGCCAACTTTCGTCTTTTGACTTGAACTCTTTCCCTACACCATCTGCCATTTGTGCATTTGGTGCTATATAAACTCCTTCAGTAAAATCGTTTGATTTATACTTATAATTATTTAGAAATAGTGTTCTTGTATCAGCAACAACTGCCTTATTAATTACTATATCATCATCAAGCGAAAAGAGAACTTCTGCTTTGTTTTTATCTTTGCTATCTTTTAACTCAATTCCTTTTTTTAGTAAATACTGTTTTAAGTGTTTCTGAATTTCAAATATCACATGAACTTTATCGGGAGTTTCCTTGCCAGGAGTAAGCTGTAACACACTTTTATAGAAGAAATCCAAATGCTTTTTACTGTATTTATTCAGGTCTTCAATTAGTTGGCGGAAAATATGAATAAATGAAAACAACAGCCCCAAGTGTGGACTATGTTCAAATGTGGTATCATTTTCTTCTCTGACCAGCCCGGATAAAAGAGTTTTAAACTTATCCAACCAGGGATAAATGCTAAATTCAAGGTTTCTGCCTGCTTCTGTTTGTATCCCTCTAATTCCTTCAAAAACTGCAGGGACAACCTCTCTTATTCTTTCAAAAAGAAAAACAATTCTATCACATTGGTCATCAAATCCTGAATCAGAAATTGGGTATCTTTTCTGTAAATTATCAGAAGAGATCCCCCAAACATCGGATGTCAATAAAGTTTGAAAATCAGGCCTGATAACATTGAAAAGCCTTGAGGAAGTATTTACAAGTTCTATAAACTCTCTTAATGGCTCTACCAGTTGATTCTTAATAATAAATTCTAAACGGGTTTTAAGAGGCAAAGAACTATCCTTGAGCAACAAATACCACTTATTTACCAGAAAAAAAGTTTGATAATAGAAATAGTGTATATTAAGTTGAAGTCCGGACGGACTGGGAAAGTTTTTAAACAGAGAACTATAAAATGTAAGTTTCTCTTTGTGGATTTCAATGTCGTATTCTATTATGCCTGCAATAGTAAATGGAATACTTTTATCGAAGAAATTCTGCCAATCACCTGTATTCAGTTCCTTATTATAATAAATTACATGCCGGGAAAATTGCCTGAAATAGATCAACAGATCAGCGAGCTTTCTATCATCAATTTTAACGATATCGCTAAGCAGGTAGCTAATTGCCCGTTCTTCCTGCGAAACTCCCGGATCGGTTTGAAAGGGATGTGTAAGATTTAGGCAATCAATCATAATTGGGTTTGTTATGCGAGAACTTGTCTGACCTATATTCCACCTATTGCTTCAGTGCTATAAAAGTCATATACGTAGTTAAATCTGGAATTAGTCTCTGGTATCGTGTATTCAATAGTAATGGTGAATTTTCCTTCTATCAGATCGAAGGAATCGGCAGCAGTAACCTCAATTTTCTCTGCAATAATTCTAGGTTCATAAAATAAAATTGCATTCCCCACCCTGTCTTTTATATAACCAATGGTGGAGCTGTTCATTGGTTCAAATAGATAATCTTTTAAATTACATCCATAATCAGGCTGCATCACCCTCTCTCCCAAGCTGGTTGATAAAAGAATATGCAAACTCTGTTCAATATCCTGAATATCACTCACGAGATCGACCGTACCTGATTCAGCATCAAATTCTGGTGGAAATGACCATCCGGTTCCTAAAAATGAATTTATTCTATTTGCCATTTTTACTTTTTTATCCTCCAATCTCAACCGTAGGAAGCCCTGCGACGATTACTCCGCCGTGAGCTGTTAAATCTCCCATACGTGCTGCAGGTTTACCACCAATTAAAACAGTTGCTGAACCTTTCACAATTGTATCAGGTGGTCCGACACATGTAACAAGATCACCTACGACAGCGGCGGGTATGTTGCCAATTAAAACAGTTGGAGCTCCCGGGCCCGTAATTGGACCACCCACATGAGGAACCAATGCAGTAACCATGGGGCATGTATGCATATCAGTTAATCTGGCAGCAGCAGGCATGTTATTCAGTTTATTTTTACCAGTGAACCAGAGATTTCATTTATTCCATCGGCAGCTGACTTTATAAGTGCTCCCTTTAAATCCAGATTTGCATCTGCCTGTATTGAAACTGAAGCGCCTTTTATCTTAAATTCAGCTGTTGCTTCCATATTTATATTAGTGCCGGCCTTCACCTTGATTTCCATCGGACTGTCAACGGTAATTCCATTCGAATCGAGAAGCACAGAATTATCATTTTGGTCCTTAATTTCGATTTTGGTACCGTCTTCATCTAAAATAATATGATTTCCTGCGGGTGTATCAATTGTAATGGTTTTTGTATCGTCATTAAACTCAAGGTGCATCTCACTTCGGGTTGTAAAACCCTTAACGTGATTATCATCTTCTGCAACAATTGGAGCTGGTTTAGCGCTACTATGTAACATTCCCAATACAACTGCATCACGAGGATCAGCATTTATAAATCCAACGATTACCTCATCATCGATTTCGGGTCTAAAGAATGCTCCGCGGTTTTCTCCAGCATCCAGACTTGCTACTCTCATCCAGATACCTTCCGCATTTTCATCTATTACAGGAACTTTTACCAGTATCCTATCCTGTCCGTCAGGATCATCCTGGAGTTTAACAACCTTTCCAATTTGCAAGCCATGAATGCAGCCGATTAACCCTGATGCGGGAAGGTCATTCACATCCTTAAACAGATATGTATAACGCCTGGGATCTAGTCCAAACTGTACCTTTGTAATCCAATTTCCTAATCCAAGCTCATGTTTGACAGCAGTAACAAATGCATTTCCCTCAAAGCGCTCACCTACACCTGTTAATTTAATCATGTTGCCTGGCAAAATCGCCGAAAAACCATCAATACTTACATGTCCCCTGATTTTTGCAAGTCTGCTACGAAGCATGACGCCATCTACCCATTGCTGCAATTCTTGCTCTGGCAGAAAACCGCTATGATTCAAATCGAAGCTCTCTAAATTATTTGATTCAGCTAATGCTGATGCTTCAATGTTTCCGTGCTCTGTGAATTCTGCTGAATCTGTCTCAGCAGAAAATAATTCCTGGTTGTTATAATCCCATGATTTAGCCTGAACTTCTGACCATTGATTTCGGGTATCCATTTCTGCTTCAAATTCCAGAATTGACGAACCATACGCAACTTCCAAAACATGATTCTCAGATGTTTCAGGTTTGAATACCTTTATTTCACTATCATTAACAGAAACTAATAATCCATTTGCTTCAGCCCGCATAAGAAGAAAATCCCAATCGCTCACTAAATGCTGAACCAGTTCCGGATGATTCAACTCAGTTGATTCCGAGTCAACACTCAGATTGGTATATGCTCCTACCAGTTCGTCAAAAACCTGGCTGTCAGTTACGTCAATAAAGTACTTACTTTTCTTACCCAGAGTCATTTGCACTGCAGAATCCTGACATTCGAGAAATAATTCGCTGTGTCCGTTTTCTCTTATTCTTACGGCATGCCTGACAATAACCCCAGTAAATACAGTTTCATTTTCTCCATCACGCCCAATATCTATTCTAATCTGATTGCCAGGAATAAAGTTATTTCCATCACTGCTTTCAAAGGTTCTTTCGGAAGGATCCCCGTCCCTGATTACAATTTTAGCAATGGGAACCCGGTTTATTTCTTTCAGAACTGAAATTGACAATAGTTCAAAAACATCGCTAACTGCTGAATCATTAATAAACAACTCAAAGCTGACAACGTCATGAACGGAATTATTAGGTACAAGAATGTCTGCCATTACTTATTGTTCTTATCAAGTGGAGGAAAAGTCATTGATGTACCGACTTTTAACCTGCGGAAACTGGTCAGGCCGTTTACACGGGCGATTTGCAACAGGTAATTTGGATTATTATAGATTTTATGAGACAGATTGTCAATTCGGTCTGAAGAACCTATTACGCGATAGTGCGACAAGTCAGGAGAACTTAGCCTGTTTACTGCTGTGCTTGATTCAGGTGTAATATAACTTACAAAGGTTGTACTAATTTTAATTCTCAGTGGTGAACCATCTGAATCGAATAGCGTGTAGTTTATATTCAAGCTTGATAGCTGACAAGGAAACTTAAAATCTTTTCCCCAATGCAAAATCAGAAAACGTGGCTTATGAATTTCTCCGGCAATATCGTATACACATTTCAGAAACTTGTCTAATTGCTCCTGCACCGGTTTTTCTTTCAGCTCTTTGTCATAACCAGCAATGGTTTTTGTTCCATCAAGGGTGAAATCGAATTGAACATCCTCATTACCTTTTGAATTGAACTTTGGCTTGTTTGCACCGGTGCCATGGGCTTTCCGGTTTTCAAGTTCAATTTTACAATTTTTCTTTAATGATTCAGGATTAACAGGAATGGTAAACTTTGCAGCTTTATCTTCCTGTTTAAAGCTTCGATCTTTATAAGGATGAATAATAAGTTTTGTAAGACTTTTATCTGACATCTTTTTCTTTCAAAATCTCCAATACCCTTTCAACACATATCTTAATAATCATTTCCGTATCAGTAATATTTTCTACAGCACCCGGACTTTCAGCACTGGTAAATGACTCTGTATTATGCTCATTCTCAACATGAGTTTTTATTATAAGCTCCCTGATTTCTATGGGCATAATTACTAGGTTAATATTAGTCGATTATAATTAAGTTCCAATGTTTCAATAAGTACTTCTCCTCGCATTGCATCCAGGTCACCCATTTTCCAACTTCTTGGCCACACGTTCTCAAGCTGCCAAAACATAATTGGTTGCTGTTCCTCATCTAATAACCTGATTGTAACAATCGGAATAGGTTCAACTTTCTCATGATCGAACACCTGTTTCAACCATTTGGTAATACCCGATTTGGAGGGTATCATTACCCCTCTTTTGAGGATTAAAGGTCCGTATTTTCTTCTAACAGGAACGACATGCTCAAAACCATTCACTCCACCTTCCTTGATGGTCTCTGTTTCTAATGTTGAGTCAAGACCTGAGACAGATTGAAATCGAACATCTTCCGAATTGGCCTCTTTACCGAGGTCCACTGCGAAATGAAAATTAACATTCTGAAAATACGGATCAATCTTTTTAGCCATCAGATAATTAAGGTTTAGCTTCTGTTATGCTTAAGCCTTCATGAGCCAGTTCCATGGTTTCAATAGCAACTTCATTTCCATCTGCTTTTAAATCAGTTGACTGAACCTTAACAGGCCATGCACGGGTAAGTGTCCAGGTAATGATCGGCTGATACTCTTCGTCGAGCATTTTTATACTGATATCCCGGCGAAATTTCTCTTTTCCTTCCTGAAACATCAATGTTTTCTTCCACAATTGGAAATATTCGAAATCACCAAGGAAAGTCCCGCGCTTTAGCGTCACATTTGCATATTTAGTCAAACCGGGTTGTTTTGTTTTGTTATATGTTTTACTACTGCCTTCTCGGTACTCGATTACTTCGGTTTCGAAATCAAGACCGCTCACTTCGGTGAAACCTATCCTTGCACCACCCCAGTCGACCTGAAAGTTAAACTTCGGTAATGGATAGTTCTTTTTTGGATCGTCAGCCATAGCTTTAATTTTAAATGTTAATTAATCAGGTATTGCATCTGTTTTTAGGGTCTACTTCCTTCATTGCATCTTCCAAACTTTTTTTGCAAGCCTGAAGTTTTTCCTTCTTCTTGGTTTTTCGGGCAAGTCTTCGGGTAAGTATTTTCACTTTATCCTTATCTTCCTTGTAAAGCTTTTCAAGCTTCTCGTAATAATCATCCTCACAAATAGGTAAGCTCAATTTTGGAGAAATTTCACATCTATCCTTATCATCTGGCCTTGGATGTTGTTGTTTTGGTCTCTTTTGAAGTACCTCATCATCCTTATCTTCATGATCATGAACCTCTGCACAATTAAAGATTGATTTCCAGTAGCCAAGAATTTGCCTTAGTCCGTAATCATCACCAACATTCATAAATAACTGATTTACCAGACTGATAGCCTTCAGGATATTCTTTAACAGACTGTCCCTGGTTTTAATGACTTCATCCAAAGCCAGGTAATAATCATCCAGACATTTGAGCAAACCCTTATCTGATTCAAATACTGGATGGTCAAGACATTTAATACAATTGATTATATAATCGTATTTAACTTTTATCTCATCAATCTGAAGATAGAAATCTTTAAGCATACAGTATAGAATCCTTATTGCCTCTGTTGACCATTTAGTACTATCATTCAGGTCCTCCAACTGATTAATAAGCTGGCCGATTTGATTACAGGCCATATGTGCCATCTCATCTGCAACTTCAAGTTCCTGCAACCATTTGTACAACCTGTCACGACGGTTGGTAACAGCCTTTAACTCTTCCTCTGCTAAACGGGCTTCTTCGCACACCTGTTCAAATTCTGCTTTTACTTCACGTAGCTTCTTTTTCCAATCTTCGTAGCAGCAATCGCTGGATGAAGGATCAGAAGGAATATCTTCTGCGCAACAGTCTTTTAATTGCTCTTCAATCTCCTCAATTAGCGTATATTTATCTTCAATTAACATGCTCATAATAGTCGGTTTTATTTAATTTACGCTTCCTGTTGTGTCTCCTGCCGCCGTTGCTGCGGATTCTTTTCGGGACAATAAACGGTTTTTACTTTTCCGCATATATCACATATTTTGGCTTCACATTCAGCCAGTCTTTGAGCATCATCATTAGGTGATTCACATTGTACATCCTTTATGCAGTCACATTTACTTTCGATGCAACACATAATGTTTAATGCTTTTTTCACACCTTCGAAATCACTGCGTGAACTGAAACGAGATACATTCGATTTAGCACTTTCCTTAATAGTTTTTGTTAAATCTTCCTCTACTGTTTTTAAATCTGTCTCGCGAAGTTTCATTGAATCCTGCATATGATTATTCAGCTTTATAGCCAATTCAGCAAGTTTCACACGCATGGGTTCCAAAGTTCCAAGATTTGTAAATACATGAATACCCTTAACATCAGCAGAAGATTTGAACAATGAGTCGGCATCTTTTGCTAATGATTTAGGCATGCAAATCAGCTTATTGAAGAATTTCTTTGTATCTGTACAACTGGTCGGATAAGTTGTTCTTGATTTGCTGTTTTCATCAAGTGCAGACTGCTCTCCGGAAAGGATTTCCCATTGTGTCTTATTACAACTATCATCGCGACATGCCTCCAATTTACAAGCCTGTTCGCGTAAAACCTTCATTTTAGATTTCAACGTACCAATTTCTGTGCAAATTGTTTGCAATGTAGTATACAAGTCGTTACTCTTTTTAAGGTAATCTCCTATGTTTTCCTTTATCGTTTCATTGGTCTGAATAAACTCGGAGCCTATGGTAATGTTAAAGTTTCTTAGAATTCGGTAGTTCTTCTCTACACTCACAAAGAGGCATTTTTTCTCCTTGTATACTTCCTTGAGTGCAGCATAACTCCCTTCCCATTTTTTTACTACCCCGTACTTCTCATACAAATAATCGCAATATTCACTTCGCTCAGTTTTGATGGTGATATGCGTTGGTGCATCCTTTTCGAGACATTCCGTATCCAGAGTATATTGGGGTTCCTGTTTTGCTTGTGATTGTACCATATCAATCAGTTTTTAAAATTTTCTCTTTGTTTGATGATTAAGTTTCGGAAAGCATTTTGTGCATAAACCTCAGAATAATAAACTCTGCAGGTCTTACAACTGCAAGGCCTATCTCAATGATCATCCTTCCTTCCCAAATATCAAGTTCTACCATTGTTTCTCCCAGTCCGACATGTACAAAATAGGCTTCCTCTGTACTTGCTCCCATTAAGGCGCCTGCCTTCCATTGCTGAGTCAAATAGTTCTCTATCATGGCTTTTACCCTAACCCATGTATTGCGGTCGTTTGGCTCAAAAACAAACTGTTCGGTAGCATTTTTAATGGATTCTTCGGCCATATTAAAGAATCGTCGTACTGAAATATATCGCCACTCATTATCGTTTCCGGCGAGTGTACGTGCTCCCCAAATAAGTGCTGAACCCCTTCCCGGAAAGCTGCGAATTACATTTATGGATTTACCAGCTTGCGAATCAACATTCAGGTTGGCTTGTTCTTCATGAGTAATTTTAAATTCCGGCCGTACCGCATAGTCGATACCAATATTTGCCGGAGCTTTCCAAACTCCCCTGGTATTATCTGTTTCTGCATATTTACCTAAAATTGCCGAAGATGCGGGTAGTAACATTTCTATTGCATTAATAGCAGCCTTTGATCTGAAAAACAATGCATTATCTTTCGTTTTCAGTTCTTCAAGCGTGCCATCGAGACTTGAATCGCCAATTCCTTTAACGGTCACTTTAGAATAATCATCTTTGTAATAATAATCTAAGCGGGAGAAGATTCTTGGGTAATACACTGCTCCGTATTTCCGGGTTGTAATCGGACCAAAATCGAAATTCCGCAGTGCTGTTATGTTTTCACTTAACAAGGTTCCTTGTGCCGGATTCATCCAAACGTCCATGACAGTAAACCTGTCTTTGAGCTTTTCACACTGCTGCATAGCTTCTTTATGCAGTGTATAATAATCTCCTGAAGAACTCATATTTAATCCATCAGGAAAAACAATCAGTGTTACTTCATTTTCTTTCTCTATTTCATCCAAACCTTTTTTTAAGGTTGCCATATCTATCACCCCGGCACCAGAATAGTCGCCTACAGAAACGATGTAGCACGGGCCTCCTCCATTAATGAAAAACATTTGCAGGCTGTAATACATTAAATATTTTGATGGATCGGTATTTTTACCCTGAACATCAATTGGAGTTTGGTTTGTGTCTATAGTAACTGTTATTTTCTCTTCTGGCTGTGGAAATCCAAAAAAGTTCTCATACTCTAACATGGAGGTAATACGGTGTGGTTTCAAGAGCAGATCATCTGGTTCGCGGTGTTGCGCCTTTTCGGTATATCCAATGAAGGCCGGAATGGCCGTCTCTACCGAGGCAATAGAAGGTGGGAGCTTAGGAATCTCTTCAATATAAACTCCAGGTGTTTTGTAGCTCTTTTGCATAACAGTAAAAATTTAATTGAGGTTAATTCTCTTTGATAAGACCATCAATTTTTGATGTGTATATTTCAGAAAAGACCCTGCCATCGACATCAAGGATAAATGAGGGGTTTGCCGGTCCGGGCAAATAAACACTTTCTTCCTGTCCGGTTGCAGTATCTGTATAGATAAATTCCGAAGGTAGAGCTCGCATTGGCATTGCACTCCTGGTATGCAAGTTTTTACCAGATTCCTCAAGGAAATTATTGGAAACGGGAGTTACTTCCAGTTTTTTATTTTGTGTTGAACGGTAGCGCCAATAAGTCATCCTGTTTTTAAACCTGATTTCAAACTTTGGGTGAGTTGTTCCATCAGCATTATTGCGAGAAGCATCAATTGAACCATCAGATTTGAATACCTGAAAAAGAGGCGTATTAACACCAGTATTAATTGATATTATGCCAAGTGATGACATATTATACAGCTTATCATTAAGAATTACTTTCCTGGTTGTTGTTGAACCTGATGCAGAAGTAATATCCAATTGATATATACCGTTCTTTATTATTGCATCCCCGGTAATATTGTTTGTATGCCTGAAATCTAATTGAGCATTCTTCAGGGGTTGACTTCCTGAGAAACTAAGATTTTTTACTGTTGTTCCATCCAGTTGCTTTAATGTGAAACTCGCAGATGTGCCAACACTTCCAGCCGGAAAGGTGTAAGTAAAAACATGGGGTAACAGAATACTATCAGCTTCGTTAACTACCCCTACATCATCTATCTCCTGCCAGTTCTGACTAAAGGGATTATCCGTATTTCTCAATGCCTGTTTAAGAGTTCCTCCTATTGTCGCCAACTCCCCCATTTCATAAGTTTTATTGGAGTTATATTCATTGACTGGTAAGGATAATGCGGGAAAAGCTTTACTGTTTAAATCGAGGTAATTATTAAAGAAATATGTAGATGTAAATATTCTGCGTAACCTGAAGTTTGAAATATTCTTGAAATCTGCATTTACTATTCGCATTTCAAAATTCAATTCTAAAGCCTTGGATATTTCAATAAAAGGATAAAAACCTATGTTACCAGAGTTATTTTGTTTTTGTAAGACTTCAATTCCTATAAAAAAGCCAGTTGCTGTTCGCTTAAAAACCATATGGTATTTTTCGAGTATACGCGCTGTTTCAGCAGTTGGAGCAATAGCTATATCATTCCAGATATTGAATTTGTTTTGGGAAATCCTCGTATTTATAATACTATTCAGTTCCTGTGATGAAAGGCTAAAAAGACTATCACTATCATTTGTAGCCATATAATATTCATGAAGAACCTGTACTTCAAACAAGTATTTGTATATGATTTTAAACATCAGGGGTTTTGATTACTAACATTCGAATTTCCATGTACTTCTTCAATTAACCTTCTGCTACTTTTAACCGCGCTGGTATTTATCTCAACCAATCTTGCCTTGTACATAACGAATGGTATCTGCTTTCCTCCCAATGAGCCCCAAAGATGATTTATTTGCTCAAAGGTCATCGTATATAATTCAATCGTCAGCGATAATCTTTGATCTTCGTGATGTTCCACATTTAGTTCTTCATGAAGTGAACTTGCATTATTAATATTGAATGTTTTCCTGCTCTGAAAAAAGCTAATTACATCTGAAAGTCTGCGTACAGCATTATCATAGGCTTGCGGGTGATTAGACGAGAACAAAAGATATAAATTAAGGTATACAGGTGGCTCAGAGTATTGAACTCGATTGTCTATTCTATTATACGACCAATTATTTTTGAGTGTGCTTTCTTCTTCAATATTGACTAAACTCAATATCACTTTGTTTTCAAGATTCATCTGCGGTTGCGAATCTATCATTGCCACATTTCCGAGCACAACTTCAACAGGACCACCCTGCGAGTCAATATATTCATTCAATTGCCTAATAATAAGTTGTAACGCTTTTAGAATCATTTCTGAAAAAGAGGTAATGCTCCGCCGCTTCAGTTACATTATTTATATCTGAAGGAATAACTATATTCCAATTCTATCAGTAATTTAAATGTGTTGCTATACCGTGTCTTGTAAAAATCTGCCATCAGTCCATAATTGTGACAAATGATTAAGTTCTTCCTATAAACGACTTGTTTTTATTGATGAGTTTCAGACACAACCTATGAATTGTTAATAATTCACCCGGTCTATTTTACTTGAAACTCTTCTAAAGTTACTTTAACTTGCATCTAAGTTTTTACAAACTTTCTACAATAACTTTCGGGATAAAGCAATTGGTCGAGACTACTTCACTGACCATTGGATACTAATTAAAGGTAATTACTTGTTACGTTTAATCTGGAATTGCAATGTATAACCATAAACTTGTTTTGTCTTAAGTAATCGACAATAAGATAGATGACATTCCATCATTAAGTAGCCATTTAACTATCAAACTTTGTGATTATTGATAAAAAGCTGTCTACATCATTAAACCCAATCACATCTTATTATAAAAAGACATTAAGAGGTGGATGCTACGCAGCCTTTTATAGTAAAAATGACCTTAAACAGATCAATTTACAAGTGATTTATTTAATCATTTAAATGAATATATAGATTTCCAAAAGATCAAATCACTCATAACAATTCATTATGAATCAGGAAATTGTGGTTAATCAAGATTTCGTAAGCATCAGATTAGCCAATAAAAACGGAAAAACTAAAGATCAAACTGACCCTATCATGGTTGGTGATGTATCCTCATTTACAATAGATACCAAACTAAGAAGGTATGTAAAAAGAATCGTATTCTTTCGATTGAATGAAATAATCAGCAAATATTCGCTTAAGCCCTTCCCCATAGGTTTAGTAGAGTGGATAATTCTGAGTGACAGAAGTTACATAACTGTCGTTAAAAAAGATGAACAATTAATTAATGATTCTTTAATAATTGGCTTGTATCAGACTTCTAATTCGCATTTTATGAAGTTTCATAGTTCAGGTGATTTTTTCGAAGGAGTCTCGGTAGCCTTAACTCCAGATGGTATCAAAGCATTAACTGGAGTTTATCCTTTCCAGCTTAAAAACTCTATGGTGACATACGATCAACTCGGAGCTTGCCTGCAGTTAGCTACAAAAAAGTTGAAAAGTTTTAAAAACAGGTTATCTAAATTCACTTTTTTATATCAAATATTAAAAAACAGGTTTCTTTCAAAAGAAAAAGTTGGGTCCAACTCGTTTTCTTTTCCGTATCCAGATATACCAACTAATAATTATAATGCTACGAACTTTGCAGAAAAATTGGGTTTATCTTACAGAACGCTTAACCGCTATTTCAATAATAAACTTGGCATATCTCCTAAAGATTATCTTAAGTTGATTAGGTTTGACAATACCTGCAAACATATAGCTGTAAATCCATATTTTGCCTGGAGTAACCTTATTAACGAGGTTGGATACTATGACCAGGCACATTTCATCAAAGAATTTAAGCACATGATGGGAATGACACCTTCAAAATGGTATAAAAATGGCCATGCCGGGATATATATTAATAGATTTTACTTGATAATGGAATAATAAGAAACAGTAATAAATTTAATTGATTTCTCTAGAAAAGTCATAATAAGAATATGTTTTATATCTCAAATTTAATCCCTTGTGAAAGCGGCAACTCATCAGAATAATTGATTGTTACCGTTTGTCGACGCATATAGTTTTTCCAGGCATCACTTCCACTTTCTCTACCTCCACCTGTTTCTTTTTCACCGCCAAAAGCTCCTCCAATCTCAGCACCTGAAGTTCCAATATTCACATTGGCAATACCACAATCACTGCCGCTATGCGAAAGAAAGTATTCGACTTCCCGCATGTTCATTGTCATAATCGTTGAAGATAAGCCTTGCGGAACATTATTTTGCAACTCGATTGCCTCCTTTAATTCCTTGTAAGCAATTATGTAGAGAAGTGGAGCAAATAGTTCCTTTTGAAGAATAGGCAGATTTGCATCTACAACCGCAATGGAAGGGGTTACATAACATCCTTTTTCCAAATCGCTTACCTGAAGAGTTCCTCCTTCTATAACAAATTGACCACCTTGTTTTTTGCATTCCTCAATTCCTTTCAGATAATTCTCTACAGCAATATCATCAACCAATGGCCCCATGTGATTTTTTGGATCCAGTGGATTGCCAATATTGATCTGTTTATATGCATTTACTAATCTGTCAATGACATGCTCAAGAATCGATTCGTGCACAATTAATCGTCGAGTGGAGGTGCAACGTTGACCCGTTGTGCCAATAGCGCCAAAATATGTAGCCGGTATCGCAATATTTAAATCTGCTTTTTCAGTGATTATCATTGCATTGTTACCTCCCAATTCGAGTAAAGACTTACCAAATCTTTTTGCTACATTTTGAGCTACTGCTCTACCCATTTGTGTAGACCCGGTAGCTGATATCAATGGAATATTCGTATCTGAACTCATCCATTCACCAACTTCTTTATCACCAGTTACCAAGCAACTGATTGCCTGAGATAACTTATTCGTTTCAAGAATATTTGCCATTAATTGCTGGCACACCAAAGCTGTCAGAGGTGTTTTTTCTGAAGCTTTCCAGATACATACATTACCACATACCCAGGCAATAGCGCTATTCCAACTCCATACGGCTACCGGAAAATTAAATGCTGAGATAATACCTACCACACCCAATGGATGCCATTGCTCATACATTCGATGCATGGGGCGTTCACTTTGCATGGTTAGTCCATATAATTGCCTCGACAGGCCAACTGCAAAATCACATATATCAATCATCTCCTGAACTTCTCCATAGCTTTCCTGTAAGCTTTTGCCCATCTCAAAAGCTATCAGTTTACCCAAGTGCTCTTTCTCTTCTCTTAGTTTGTCTCCAAATTGTCGCACAATCTCTCCACGTTTGGGTGCCGGAATGCTTTGCCAAGCCTGGAATGCGCTCTTAGATTCTTCTACAATTTGAGTGTACGCATTTTTATCTGTACATTTTATTGTAGACATCAACTCTCCATCAACTGGTGAAAAAACTTCTAACAAAGGTCCATTAGAATGTATTGGAGTATTACCAATCCATGATCCTTCATTGGCATTGTCTAATTGAAAATGATTAAGTATATCTTGTAGCATAATCTTTGCTTTTTATTCAATAATAGAAAGTGTCAATTCTTGTTTTTACGGGTTTGGCTTGAATATGTGCTTTCAAATATTTTATCTGCATTTCCTGTTTCAAAGCCGTCCCTCCTATGTGATCTCCCAATTTCATTTTTCGATAAGTGAGTAAATTGGGGTAATATTTTTCTTTCGGCAAACTCCACATAACTACCTGATATTTTATGAATTTCATTGCCTGAAAAAGTAGCATCAATCATTTGAGAAACAGAAGAACTTTGCTTTAACAATCCATCTTTACTGGTTTTTATAATTCCACCAGCATTATTCATGCTTATTCCAATTCCTATCAATAACTCATTAAACTTCTCTAACGTATCGTAAGGTTGTGGTAAGTTGTGCACACTAATCGTGAAATGGTTTAAATAGTATTTGTTGTAAATGGTCCACGATGCATATTCACTTACCCCTGCCAGTTTATTGTATTCTTTCCATGTTGGTGTTCTCCAAAGAGGAGAATGTAAAAACTGGTCAACTACAGATGCATTATTTAAATCCAATTTATCTACAGGATCCTCTTTTACTTCGTTTGTAAAAGACTTTATTGTATCCTGAATAGTGACAGGAAAATCTTCAACACGCAACTCACTTATAAATATTCTTGGAAGATGATTTTCAGGAGGTGCATACCAACGAGCATTTAGTTTCTTGTGCTCAAAATAAAAATCTTCTCGTGCGCTGTATCCATGAAATAAAAATATTTTCTCCAGCGATTGAATTCCTAATTGTGGAACCCCAATCGTTCTAAAAGCAATATGGTCATTTTCAATATCTGATAAATCATTAATGATACCTCTTTCTTTGAGAGCCTGTGTAATTTTATTTACATCTGAAACCCGTTCTCGATAGCGGGTCATTAGTCCATCTAATATTTTATTAAGTATATCCATGATTACATTTGATTTTTATAATATTGTCCATAAGTAGTCGATAGGAAATCATCCAGGTCAATGTCTTCTTGCCTTAAATAACCTTTATCAGGCGTTTTTCCATTATTTACCAATTCAATAACACTACACACGCTGGAAGCAGTGGTCCACGAAATAGCTCTATATTCCTTACCATCAATTTCCTGTGGCAAATATGTATGGAAAAATTCCTCTCTGAAAAGTTTTTCTCCCTGCCAGCCTTCAACCGCGGCGTAAACATGAACCATGTCTTCTTTAACCGGTGGTTTAGCAATTGTTAGAATCTCTTCTAATTCATCTCTTTTATCTTTTAGGATTAGTTCAGTAATTAAAAAGCGCATTAACCGTGCATGACCAGGATAGCGAATGGTTTTATAATTCAAGGTATCCACTTTACCATCTAAGGTCTTGCACAGGGTACCCAATCCTCCACTTGTATAAAATGCTTCATACTCTCTCCCTTCGATATTAATGGTTTCCAATCCCATTAAGGAGGAAACAAATTTTCTTTTACCATTGGCTATTACCTCTGCATCCTCAATATATTCATTAATAACCCCGGCCGGAGACCAATTAAATGAATATCCTAATAGTCCATTAGGATATCTCGGTAATGCCCCCACTCTTAACTCCACATCCCTAAGTTTGTCAAATTTTTTGACAAGGTCATAACCAACGATGGCGATATATCCTGGTGCCAATCCGCATTGCGGGGCCATAATTCCCTTTGATGTTTCAGAAAGTTCTTTGATTTCAACGGACGTTTTAATATCCTCGGTTAAATCGAAATAATGGATCCCCGCCTGGTGAGCTATTTTTGCAATATTAATATTATACCTATAGGGTAAACATGAAACAACAGCGTCAAATTCTTTAAGTTGATTCACTGTTGACTGATGATCAGAAATATCGATTATTGAACTTTGGAAGGGAAAGGTGTTGGTAATTGGCTGCGAATCGAAACCATGAACCTTAAATGACTTGTTTAATAAAATGGCAACTAGTGATCCAACTTTGCCAAGACCTACAACAGCAATGTTTTTTATCATTCTCAAACAGTTTAGAATTTTAAGTTTATCTCAAGTTATGAAAGAATTTAATTAGATGCACACAGACTTGAGCAATTTAAAGTTCTAACCAGTTAGTTTATTAAGATTAATATCTGAATTGGGAATATCTGCCAATGGATGGCTTAGTTTTAGCTATTAATGGTGCATAACGCGAATCACCACATATATTAAGTTAGAATAACCATGGTGAATTATTTGATGAGGAGGACTAGTGATGCTACTCTATATACACAACTCGAGATAAAATAATAAAACATGGTTGTTCTATATTATCAGATCTTCAAATGATTCCACCAAAACCATAACAAAACTTGCTTTAAGTGGTCAATTAAAAGAGCCTAATCTTTCTAAAATTAGGCTCCCTTTATTGATACGTCTACATTTACAATTATAGTAAGTAAATTGGTTTACAGCTTATTCTGTCATGTTTGAGATAACTTAATTTCAATAAATACCATTAAAGTAATAACTGATAACAAAATATCCATAATTTATACCACTGCTGGCACCGTTAATTCTAATAGCATCTTCCATGTTTGAGGTCCAACAACTCCATCAACTAACAGGTCATATTCACTCTGGAAGGCTCTAATGGCTGCAGAAGTTCTTGGTCCCGGAATTCCGTCAACTGCTCCACAATCATATCCCAAATGATTCAATCGCTTTTGAATTTCTTCAAATGTTCTGGGTATTGTTTTGATTTCAGGGTGCTGCGACAGATCATTTCTATAATTCTCTATCCATTGGCCTACATCGTCTCCTGGACAGGCTCGCTTACCAAAATGATAATGACCATAAACTTCCTGATTGGTTAAATGGTACTTTGCCTGTAGATATTTAACCAGTTGTTCCAATGACTGCATTTGTTGTGCGGTAGGTGTGGATGTTCCCAAATCATATCCTGGTCCGTTAAAATTACCAACCAGCATGATACCAATTGCCACACTATTCTGCCCTTTAGTATGCCAGGTAACGTCTGTAAATTCATTTGCCTGAACAATTTCTCCATTTTTACGAATACCAAAATGATATGCAAAATGCGGACAACCTCTTTGCGAAATATGATTAGGACCAACATGATATTTATTGACCTGCTCAATAGTTCCTTCACCCAATTCCTGATGGATAATAATTTTATCTATCCTGTTTTCAGCCCTTTTGTTCCAACGGCGTTTGTTATGCCATGGAAGTACATTAATTAAATTTTTAATTTCCATAGTGCATTATTTAAGACAGTGAATAATATTTTTTTTAAGCCCTTACTCTTAGTTACCAATCACCATTACTTTCTCTTTTGATTTATCCTGATAAGTAATTGTCAGAGTTCTTACAAGTTCATTTAACAGCTCGGGTTGATGATGTTCCAGAGCTGCAATTATCAGCTGACCAAACCATCTTTGACTAAATCCTCTGTCATCTTTAGATATGCGCTTAAGCAGCTTAAAGAATCGATTCAATACAGTCTTACTTTTTCGGTTTTGGTGGTTTTCTAATTGTGCACCTGTTTTGATATTATCATTCAGATCTTTAATTGAATCAACCAATTCCAAAACAATATCCCTTGCTTTTTCGACATCTTCGCCTCCGATATATGGACTATTTTTATCTACAGTATAAGTGGCTCTATCAATTTCATGCAAAGCCCACTTCTTAAAATTCTCCATATAATAATCTTCCTGAAGTGTTACTTCAGTTCCTATACCTTTGAACCTGTTACGAATAACTCTTGGGTAAAATCTAAGTCGTGCTTCAACACTGGTGCTTTCTCTTATTTTTTTGTCAGGCAATATAGCGACAGCCATTGCATTTGCTATTGTTTCAATGGAAACATGCTGACTAACTGCATTCAATGTATCCTCAAATGCATTAATCGGAATTGACAACTTACATTCGTAACCTACATTTTCATCACCGTAAACCTTATTCCAAATATCTTTTGAATAGCTCTGTATCTGCTCTGTGTCTATTCCGCCCCATGCCACTGCTGTAGTTAATAAAAGGTTTAAATCCTTCATATCGCGCCTGCCTTTTTTACCTTTTACTTTATCATCAAATTTGGCGGTAGTCAGTGTTAAGGCATATTCTAACTCTTCATAAGTAATGTCATCATCAGGTACATTACTTTCACAATTCATGGACACTTGGTAAGCCAATTTTTCCTTTCCTCTAACCTTTTCCTTTTTATGCAAATATGATATGGTTACTGTACGCTTATCTTCAAGATCATAGTACTTTTTATCAATACTATAAACATCTTCATTTGAAGTTTTTAAAGACCAGTTACCAAATGATATACCAATAGAAAAATGGCGCTCAAAAGTTCTTAATTCTTCAGTAAAAAACTCGTTTACCGTAATTCCTTTTTTACCTTCACGCGCTGCATCCAATATATTTCTGACATCTAATTTTATTATTTCTTTAATATGCTTGTTGAGCATATTAATCGAAAGGTTAGCATCCATAAATACCCCTTTCTCTATCACCTTTTTATATTCATAGGTCAACCCCAGTTGAACTGTTTCACTCACCAACTTCAGAACACTTTCTTTCGACTTGGTTATTTTTTCCTTATATCCTTCATAGTGCTCTTTTAGTTTATCAATATTATCTCCGACAAAATCAATTTTGTCAATCAACTCACCAAGAAATTCATCATCAACGAATGCATCATACTTTTCAATCGCCTTATCAATTTCACTAACAGCGGCTCCAAGGTAATTTTCAAAATACTCATCTATTACTTTTTTTATCTTATCCTGATCAGCTTTAAATAGACTTAGTGACAGCCCACCACTCAAAGCCACTCCAGTTGTAGACACTTTCTTTTTCAATAACTTTAAGCGGCATTCATTTTTTTTGATTTTATGAATCAAACATTCAAAAACATCATTTTTGGCTACTTTAAAACCAACTTTAAGTGAAGGATCTATTTCAAAAGGGATTTTTTGTCCGGCACTGGTCAAGGAGAACACAGGTGCGAAAGCCATACTTAATACTTCAACAAGGTTGACAGTCACATTAAAATCTAACTCTCCATTAAATGTATAAGAAAATGCTTCATTAATTTCCCGTCTATCCCAGAAATTTTGTTCATCTGAGTCTGTCACTAAGGTTTTAAAATTCTGTAATTCATCGGTTAAGGCTTCACCTACAGTAAGATTCTTATCGTAGGGTTTATACCATTTAAACCAAATGGATTTATTTAGTCCAAGATCAAAACTCAAGATATCTTTAATTGGCAGGCCTGCACTACTATTTAAGCGACCATTAATAGCGTGCATAACAACAACCCTGTTTTGCAATTCCTTAGCAAGCTCACTACTTGTTAAATAAAAATCTGATAACTCTTCATTTTCTATATCATCTGGTTCATTAATCACATATGTATTAATACTGGCAGTTGGCTCTATATTTAAAATCAACTTACTGTCTACTACACTAACTTCTTCTTTTATATTATCAGTGAATTTTACATCATCATACAATTTTAATGTTGTATCTTTTAGCACTTTACCTTGAAAAGGTAATTCGGGCAAAATGTTTATTAAATTCATATATGTCTATCATTAGGTTTAACTAAAAATTCTTATACGACACTAACTATGAGTATATGGTCTCTATAGATTGTTACCGTTTTCTACACCTGACGCTTATGTATCTGTTTCTTTTTTCTTAGTTTCTTCTTGTGCACCTGTACCCCGAAGTTTAATCAACCTGTTTAGTAAATCAAACCAGAAAGAAGCGCCAAGAGATAAGGCAATGGTAGTAAGTAAGCAACCTAAAACACTTAGCCAAAAATCTTTTTTATCGAGTTTAAACGCCGGTCTTTTAACATCAATTATGGACCTTGTGATCTTAGATTGCTCAGTCAAGGTTTGTATTTGAGCATTTAAACTGTCAAGCGTGGCGTTATACTCAGCATCTGCACCACTAACATCATTCATTGCCATTATTGAATTAGTGGCCATATTGAGCATTTCAATTCTTGCCTTATCATCACTACTTAATTGTTTAGCAATGGCTATTGTATCAACGTTCATTGAAAATGCTAAAATACCACCAATGATAAATGTAATAAGTTGAATTCGTTTTTTATACCAACCAGCTACCCGATCCATGGTTTCATTAAACCAATCTTCCAATAACCTTTTTAGTGCATTGATATCATTATTTGCTTCCTCTATAAGATTATATAAAAAAGCCTGTGTAGGTATTTTCCTATCTAATTTGTTCTTTAATTCATCTAAGGATTCTGTGCTTAGCTTACTATTTAATAATACATTCAGCACACTTTTGGAAAAGGTCTTGGCCTTTATATATGACGGTAAGTTTCGATTAAATCGTTTAGATTTTCTTCCCAGGTAAAGTATTTCCGGCCGTTCATAAAAACTTTCACTTAAATTCTTATTATCACCTTGTAAGTCGATTACCTTTCCTGTATCATCATCAAGCATTCTTTTAATACCATTTAAGAGATACTTTCCTCGTAAATTGATCCAGGTAGCAATCAATTCGGTTAAAGTCGTAGCAAATAAGCTATAAATGGCATAAAGGAATACAAGTCCAATTGCCACATCAAGAGCAGGGTTGTTTAGCATGTGTCTTAATTTTAATTAATAACATACCGATCAAACATCCAAAATATCAATAAAAGAAGTACTTTTTAAAGTAGATACTAATCGGTTGTTAATTATACTAAATAATTATCATTACTGCTTAACCTGAACAGTAAAATATTGTTACCCGACTAGTGTTTAAAGACCATCTATAAATTTATTTCGTACAATATCATAAACTAACAATTTCCCTATCTCTTTTAATTGTTAATTATGAATGTCAAATTTATAATTGCAATCCAAAATTAGCAGTTAAGCAATTTAATGTCAACCCCCACTTTTACAGAAAAGTTAACATAAATGATTCTTCATGAATATCAGTAGTAATTATCCTATAAAACATTACCACATCAACTTCTATTTTTTTGTTTGACTAAATTGAAAATAAGCACATTTGTTGACTGAAAGAAATTGGCTAGCCTATAAAGAATCTTTAATGAATATGTGTTTTTACATTATTGATCAGATATTAAACGTAAGTGAATAGCATTCCCTCCTCCTTCACATAAATCGACGCTTACCTTCGTTTTAGAGTTCACTTTCTGCTTCCGAATTTTATATACTTCCTTATTATTTAGAAAATGTGAGTCATCTGCATCTTCATAAAAAGTAGCTTCATATTGTCTGTTTTCAGGAAGAAAGTCCAGGTTAATATCCAATGTTCTTTCTTCACGGTTTGTAAGTGAACCAATAAACCAATCATCTCCCGCCTTTCTTACAATGCAAACATATTTATCTAATTCGGCATCCAAAACCTTAAAACCATCAAATTGCGGAGGTATGTTTCGAACACATTCAAACAGATCATCTTTTTTGGCATATTCCTCCGGACTATCCGGAAGAACCATCCATCCCGTATAAACAACTATTAATTTTGCCACTTCAGCCGCAACTGTACCTGGTAATACTTCAAACACCTTTGTTCGTGCATGTGCATTATTTAAGTCAAACCATCCATTTGTTAAATCTAACGGCCCGGCTATCATGTTAATTAAAGCATGGTTAACGCTTGTTTCAGGATAGCTAGAGCTTTTAGCATCAGCCTGGGCATGCCCATATTCTTTAGTAATCAAATTAGGATAGGTTCTTCGATCACCACTTGGAGGTACAGGACCGTCATGAAAATCGACAAGCAATTTATATTTAGCACACAACTCAACCACCTTTCTGGTATGCTTCACCTTTTCTTCAGGATTGCCTCGCATAAAGCCATACTTTACTCCTACAGCTCCCCACTCTGAAAATTGTTTCAACACGCGCTCTAAACCAAAACGTTTTGCTCCTACATCGTTTAAATAAAGAATAACACCAACATTCTTATCCTTTGCATAAGCCATGCATTCTTCTATATTAATACCATCAATGGCACTGGTTGGGTCAGAACTCTCACTAAACTCAGAGCCATACCAATCGGCATCTATTAACAAATTCTGAATGTTGTTCTCTGACGCAAAATCAATAAATCTTTTATGTGATTTGGTATTCAGTCCGTAGGTAAAGCCATCCTCAGCTTGATAACTAGATACACGCCAATCCCAAAGTGATTTACCAGGCTTGATCCAGGAAGCATCTTTTATTTTACAAGGTTCATTAAGATTAACCAACAGGTTAGATTCAACTAAATCACCAACACGATTACCAATAATAAAAGTTCGCCAGGATGTTTGAAACGAATTACTACGACTTGTATAATCAATATTAAATTTTAACGATTGATCATCGTCAGAGGCATTAAGCGATAAAGGAGCAAAATCAAAGATTGCAGCCTCATGTATAGCCATAAACTTATCATTATCTAACTGCAATACAGCTGGCGTTTTTATTTTCCTGAACTGTTTATCTGATCTTTTAATTGGTCCAACATTATGCTTCTCTCCATTAAAAGCCCAATAGGTATAATCCCCTTTTAAATCTAACTTTGTCAACTCTTTATCAATCATTATACTGTCTTTCACAACTTCTGATGGAAAGATATAACGATATGCAAAACCGTCATCATAAACACGAAATGCTAACTTATAATGTAGTTTCTGCTGCCCTTTACCGGAAACATCAAAAAGATATTCATTGTAATGATTACGAATGGTAGGTTGTTTTCCATTAACAGTGTTCCAGGTTTCATCAATTTGAGTTTGCTGCACCTCCGTAACAGATGTACCATTCATGCAATTAGTACCATTTACCTGCAGACCAATTCCAGAGTGATTGATGATTGTATCCTGTTGGTGAATTACGAAGAATGAAACTAAATTATTTGAATCGGAAATTACAAGCTGTAATTCTTCATTTGGTGACTTCAATAAGTGGCTTTCGTTAAGGGTGCAAGACACCATAAATAACGATAACACTAATAAAACGAAATTAACCTTCATAGATTTGTATTTTTCAAAAGATAACAATCCTGATATTTTTTTTATAATCACAAATACTGAACTATTAATTCAGATCATTCTCAAAAGTACCTATTTCATTAAATAATTCAGTGGACTTTTCGGTTATGTTTTTTTGACCAGTATAGACTAAGTCATATTAATTGCCATTTGATACATAATCAGGGTTCGCTTTTGTTGGCACTGGTGCATTCACCACTTCTCTCCAATTCTTTAAAAGTTTATGCAATTCTTTAACTTTCTTGGGATTTGTAGAAGCCAAATTATTTTTTTCCCCAATATCTTCTTTAAGGTTATAAAGCTCAATGTCATTATTTTCAAAATATTCAATCAGCTTCCAATCTCCTAAGCGAACGGCAGATCCTGGTCGGCAACGAAAAAGTGGATCTTGAGTTTCAACATTTCCACCTTGCAGATAAACTGGAAAATGCCAAAATAATGGACGTTCTTTTAGACTTCCCTTATTAGTTAATAATGTTAATATCGATTGCCCATCAAACATTTTATTTTTGGGATTCTTCACATCAACGGCATCTAAAATAGTTGGAAAAAAATCAAGATTACTAACGGGAATATCGCATTTAGTACCACCTTTAATCTTTCCTTTCCAAAAGGCAAACATTGGTTCACGGATACCTCCTTCATAATAAGCCCCTTTACCTGCGCGCAATGGTTTTTGCTTCGTTACTTTATACACACCGCCATTATCCGAAATGAATAAGATAAGGGTGTTATTTAGATTGTTCGTTTCTTTTAATTTCTGAACCAGTCGTCCAATTTGATTATCCAAATTCTCAATCATAGTGGCATACTTTGGATTATTTTGCCCCATCCACTCTGGTTTACCTTCATATTTTGGCAATAGATCTTTTACTGGTTGAATGGGGGTATGAACTGCATAGGGCGAATAGTAAAGAAAGAATGGTGTTTTCCCTGTTGAACTGACAAAATCTAATGTCTTATCCATTATCAGATTGGTCAGGTAATAATCTTCCGATGGTGCATCAAGCGGTACACTTTTATATGGTGGATAATAACTTCCGGGATTACCAGCATGACAACCTCCAATATTAACATCAAATCCTTTTGTTGTCGGATCGTCATTTAAATGCCATTTTCCTGCATGGCAAGTGGCATAGCCGGCACTTTTGAGCACCTGTGGCAATAATATGATGTCATCAGGTATAACCGTTGTATTTGGAGTTGGTATTAATTTCCGGTCTTTACTTTTTCCACGCTCGGATGATTGAACGGTATAAATACCATGTCGGGGTGTCCATTGTCCACTCATTAAACAGGCTCTGCTGGGGGCACAATTCGCAGCTGCCGCATATGCATCTGTGAATATCATCCCTTCTTTGGCTAACGCGTCGATGTTTGGTGTTTCATAATATTCAGATCCCATAAAACCAACATCTCGCCACCCCAGATCATCAACATTGATTAATACAATATTGGGTCCCGTTGATTTCTCTCTTGCCAATACCTGATAACTAATTGCCAGACTAAACAGAATTATTCCAATTAAACTCTTTGCATTCTTCATAACTGAACTCTAATATTATTCAAAACTATACGGCTTCATTTTATTCATGATTAACCTTGCCTTTTTAACCACTTCAGGATGCTGATCTGCAACGTTATTTTGTTCTTCTAAATCTCTTCCCAAATCATATAGCTCTATTTCTCCTGCTTGACTTTGCTCTGCTTTTGATCTTGGGTAGTTGACAACTGCTTTCCAATTACCCATGCGAACAGCCTTACCTTTAACGAATTGTTGCTTTCCTTGCCTAAATTCCCAGTACATGTATGGGTGTTCCTCCTGTGATGAATCTCCCTTTAAAGTCGGCAGAAATGAAATTCCATCTGACTGCTT